>JBAQHC010000615.1:0-12571 GCA_049288095.1 Alphaproteobacteria bacterium
CGATTGCGCAGCTCACCAAAGATGGCAACGAACTCGCCGCTTATCTTTGCAATCGTCTGCACAAGGACAAGATCATTTTGCTCGGGCATTCGTGGGGTTCGATACTCGGTGTGCACATGGTACGCGACAGGCCTGATCTCTTTTACGCTTATGTCGGCACCGGCCAGCTCGTGAGTGAGCAAAAGGATGCGATAGCGGGCTATCCCTTGCTCGTCGCGCGAGCCCGCGCGCAAGGTAACAAACAGGCAGAGAAAGAGCTTCTCGCTGCGGGCCCGCCACCTTATCCGGACGACATTCGAGCTTGGTTGCCGCTCGAACTGTGGGCGCAGGCACTCGATCCGGCGCCGCCGCAGCAACCGCCGCCTTCGCCCGGTCAGCTTTGGTTGATGATGCGGGACTTCTTCAAGCCCGACGGATTGTCGTCAATGATCACGCCGGCCGTGCAATTCTCGATGATCAGCTTGTGGCCAGAGATCGTCAAAGACGATCTGCCTTCACTTGGCCTCAAATTCGATGTTCCGGTTGTATTTATTCAGGGTGCCGAGGACATCACGACCTCGACTGCGGTTGCGAAGGACTATTTCGACCAGATCGAAGCGCCGTCCAAACAGTTCATTACGCTTCCCCATGTTGGACATCTTGCTGTCTTCAGAGACCGTGGGCGGTTCTTGCGCGCGCTTGAAGAAGATGTGCACCCGCTCGCACTCGCGAATGGCGGCTAACAAGTGCCGTTTTGGGGCGGCCCTAGTGCTTTGTCGGAGGATCTTGAGGATCGGGGCTGAGAATTCGGTCGACCTCGGAGACCAGGTCTTTCAGGTGAAAGGGCTTGGAGAGCACCTTCGCATCCTTGGGCGCCGCGTTATTGGGGTTTAGCGCCACCGCCGCGAAGCCGGTGATGAACATGATCTTGAGGCCGGGATGAATCTCGGCGGCTTTGCGCGCGAGCTCAATGCCGTCCATTACCGGCATCACAATATCGGTGAGCAGGAGGTCGAAGTAATCCTGCTTGATCACCTCAAGCGCCTCATCGCCTTGCCCGAATGAGGTGACGTCGTAGCCCGCCTTCTTGAGCGCGCCGGTCAGGAACCGGCGCATTGATTCGTCATCTTCTGCCAAACAAATGCGCGCCATGTCCCCTCCTTGCGCGCGACGCAAAGGAACTCGCGTCAGCCGAGCCCCCGGGTTTAGGACTGAGGCGGTAAACGCCTCCTTAACTTCGCCGATAATGGACTGGTTCGGCGATTTCCCCAATAGCGCCCCCGGTGTGCCCAATAGGCGGCTTGATAGACCGGCCCCTCTGGTCCAGTGTTTGCTCAGGTGAATTTGCGCCGCGTTGAAGGGCCCGCCATGACCACCCCGCATTCTCTCGATCGCGCGGAGACGCCGGACGAGAGCGTGCCTGTAAGCGTCAGGCGGCCGTCGCATCAGGTGGCGCCAATCGTCCTGGCATCTCCCCACAGCGGACGCGCCTATTCGCCAGGCTTCCTTGCCGACTCCAAGCTCGATGCCATCACTTTGCGGCGTTCGGAGGATTCCTTTGTCGATGAGATTTTCGGCGCAGGCCCCTCGCTTGGCCTGCCGCTCGTTGCGGCGTTGTTCCCGCGCGCCTTTTGCGACGTCAACCGAGAGCCTTACGAGCTCGATCAGCAAATGTTCGAAGACCGGCTGCCGGCTTTCGTCAACACGCGCTCGGTCCGCGTGGCCTGCGGGCTTGGGACGATTGCGCGCGTTGTCACCGACGGCGCGGAAATTTATCGGCGACGGCTGTCCTTCGCCGAGGCAGAGCAACGGCTGCGGCAATGCTACCGGCCTTATCATCGTGCACTGAAGAAGCTCATCGACGACGCGATTCATACTTTTGGCACCGCGATCCTGATCGATTGCCATTCCATGCCGTCGGTCGGTGGGCCGATGGATCAGGATGCGGGCGTCGGGCGCAAAGACATCGTGCTTGGCGATCGCTACGGCACGTCGTGCGATGGGCGCATCGTCGCAATGATCGAGGACGCGCTGAAGGGCCTCGGTTTCGATGTCGTGCGCAATAACCCATACGCCGGCGGGCATACAACGCAGCTATATGGCATGCCGGCACGCGGCATTCATGCCGTGCAGATCGAGATCAACCGCGCGCTCTATATGGATGAGCGCAAGGTCGAAAAACGACCGGGCTTCGATGATATCGCGCGCAAGATGACCAAGATGCTCGAGATGCTGGCGCACGGCGTCAACTCTACGCTTTATGGCGTTGCCGCCGATTGAGCCTTCTATGTCGGACCTCTTCATCCGGCCGGCTTTGCAAAGCGATGTTCCGGCGATCACCCGCATCTACGGCCATCATGCCGTGCACGGATTTGGCACCTTCGATGAGGAGGTGCCGCCCGATGCACAGTTCAGGGATCGCCTCGCGGAGCTCGACGCCGCCGGTCATCCATTTCTCGCCGCCTGCCTAAACGATGAGCTTCTGGGCTTTGCCTATGCAGCACCCTTCCGCCCACGGACGGGTTGGCGGTTCAGCTTCGAGGATTCCATCTATATGGCTCCCGGCGAGCTTAGGCGCGGCTATGGCACCAAGCTCCTCACGGCTCTCGTAGCCAAGTGCCGGGAGATCGGCGTCCGCAATCTCATCGCGGTGGTCGGCGATTCGCAGAACCTTCCCTCGATACGTGTGCACGAACGGTGCGGATTCGCGCAAATTGGCACATTACGGGACGTCGGGTTCAAAAAGGGGCGGTGGCTGGACGTCGTCTTCCTGCAGGCAAAGCTTGCCTAGTGTCTGGAAGCTGTTGAGACAGCCAACTTTCCACAAAGAAAAAAGCCGCGCTTCGAAAAGCGCGGCTGAAGTCTAGGGAGGAAACGCCCAGGAAGGGCGACGGCACCCGAACACGGGGTCCAGATGCCGCGTTGCAAATAAATGCTACTGCAGCGCATTCAAGTCAAGACCCGACGTCCAAATTCGCCGTTTTCCCATGGATTTCAACGTTGTGGCATATTGAAGCAAGAGTTTGTCAGGTACCCATTAATATTGCGCCGCAACGTAAAATCCTATCTTCAACGCCGCGTTAACCGAGGTTGACAACACTAGGGGGGTTACCGTGAGTATGCGAGTTAGGGCAACGCCTCCCATAGGGGTGGACCATCATACCTGGGCTGGTCATGGCCCGGGGCTTGCTAGTTCGGAAGCACCGGAAACGACAACACGAGGAGTAATCGCGTGGCTAAGTACCGGCGCATGGCATTGGCAGCGACTCTGGCTTTGGGTGTTTCACTCCCAGGGCTGGCTCAGGCCCAGGACGAGAGCTCTCGTCCGGCCGCCGACAATCCCGCTTGGGGCTTGTGCGCCGCAACGGCGTCCAAGGTCGAGCAGGAATTCGGCCTGCCTCAGCACATTCTGACGGCGATCTCGCTGGCGGAGACCGGGCGTTCGGGCCCGGCGCGGCAGGTCGCCACTTGGCCATGGACCGTTCATGACGGTGCCAAGGGCCACTATTTCGAGACCGAAGAGGAAGCTGTCGATTTCGTGCGTCAGATCCGCACCGACGGGCGGCGCTCGATCGATGTCGGCTGCATGCAGATCAACCTCTTGCACCATCCGCGCGCGTTCACCAGCGTGGCGGAAGGTTTCGATCCCGCAGCGAATATTCGCTACGCCGCCGCGTTCCTGAAGGATCTCGCGATGACCTCGCGCAGCTGGGAAGAGGCCGTTGCGAAATATCACACCCAGAATCCAACTATCGATGAGGATTACGCGCCGAAGGTCTTGGCGTTCTGGCAGCGCGAAAATTCGCACTCGCCGGATGGCGGCCAGGTCGCCGCGCGTGAGATTCGGCTGGCCTCGGCCGCAGCGCCGACAACGCTCGCGCGTAATGAGGCGCCGCGTATGATCCTAGCCTCGGCGGCCAGCCCGACGCAGCTCGCCGAGAATCTGCCGGCGACCGGCAACACGATCGAGAGCGGCCCGGCGATCCTGAAGCGCGTCTTCGACTCGGCCCGCTAACCGGCCTTTTCAGTCATCGTTGAGGGGCCCGTGGCATTGAGCGCTCGGGCCCCTTATATCTTTGGCATGCTCAATGAAGACCAGTTGACCCACGGGGTTATCGACCCGCTCGATCCGAGCACTCAAGGCCCGCCGACTCCTTTGCCGGAGGAGCGGCCGCCTTTCCTGATCCGCATGGGCAACGGAGTCCGGCGGATCGGGCGGATCTTCCGCCGCCGCGCGCCCGAGGAAGAGAACCCGACAACGGGACTTAAGGTGCTGATCGTCACCGATGCTTGGAAGCCTCAGGTGAACGGCGTCGTGCGCACGCTCGACACGCTTGGCCAGCAGCTGACAAAATTCGGCAACGAGGTCCGCTACATCACGCCGGACATGTTCCGCAGCTTTCCGATGCCGAGCTATCCCGAGATCAGGCTCGCGATCGCGCCCAATTGGAAAATCGCTCGGATCATTAATCGCTTCGAGCCGGACGCCATTCACATTGCGACGGAAGGACCGCTTGGGCTTGCCGCGCGCCGCTTCTGCGTGCGCCGCGATCACCCGTTTACCTCGAGCTTCCACACACGCTTTCCCGAATATCTTAATGCGCGCGTCGGATTTCCGGTGAGCTGGGGCTATCACTGGATGCGCTGGTTTCATTCGCCGGCATCGGCATTGATGGTGAAGACCGACAGCCTGAAGGAAGAGCTCGAAGGCAAGGGCTACACGAACATCAAGATTTGGCGCAACGGCGTTGATCTTGAGCAATTCCATCTCGGGCCCAAGGACCATCTCAATTATCCGCGGCCGATTTGGCTTTATGTCGGGCGCGTTGCGGTTGAGAAGAACGTCGAGTCGTTTCTGGCGCTTGATCTTCCGGGCACCAAAGTTGTTGTCGGCGATGGGCCGCAAACCGAGCAGCTGAGGGCGAAGTTTCCGCAAACCGTGTTTCTCGGCGCCAGGTTCGGCGAAGAGCTCACACGCATTTACGCCGCCAGCGATGTGTTCGTGTTTCCTTCGAAGACGGACACATTCGGGCTCGTTAATGTCGAGGCGCTCGCCTGCGGCATTCCGGTCGCCGCTTACGATGTTCAGGGCCCGCGCGACATTCTTGCGGGCTCGGGTGTCGGTGTTGTGTCTCATGATCTCGGCGAGGCGTGCCGGCGCGCGTTAGGTATGGCGACGCCGGAACAATGCCGCGCTCATGCCATGAGATTTTCGTGGGAAGGCGCGACGCGCCAGTTCCTCGAAAACCTCGCTATCCCCGGCTATGACGAGAAATACTGGCTCGAAAGCGCCAACTTCCCGGAGTGGCCGTAGTGCCTCGCGTGCGTTCCACTTCGGGACGAAAACAACTGGCGCGCTAGTTGCTCTTAGCTTCTCGGAAACCACTTTCGGGATGGCGAGCAAGAGAATGAAAAATCCGATTGACCTACATGTCGGCCAGCGTTTGCGCCACCGCCGTTGGATGCTCGGGCTGACACAGCAAGAGCTCGCGCAGGCGGTCGGCATCAAGTTTCAGCAGATCCAGAAATACGAGAGCGGCATCAACCGCATGAGCGCCTCCCGTCTTTGGGACGTGGCGAACGCGCTCGGCGTTTCGGTGTCGTATTTCTTCGAAGGCCTCAATGTCGCGGAAGGCAATGGCCATGGGCCGAAGCCGGACGTGCTTGAAGACAAAGAGACGCTCGATCTCATTCGCGCTTATTACACGCTCGGCGAGCAGCCGCGGCGTTGCCTCCTTGATCTCGCACGCGCCATCGGCGACCGCGAGCCGGTGACGGCCTAACGATTCTACTGGTGTCTCAGCAGTACTCAGCCCGGCTTCGGCCGGGCTTTTTTCTTTTCGCTCGCCGCTCTAGTGTTCGGGCGTGACGAGGCTCAGCAACTCACAGATCGACGAATATCTTGGTTTCGCGCATCGCTTGGCCGATGCGGCGGCCCCCATAACGCTTGAACATTTCCGCACCAAGCTCGACGTCGCAAACAAGCTTGAAGCGGGCTTCGATCCGGTCACGCTTGCCGACAAAAGCGCTGAAAGCGCGATTTCCGCGCTCATCGAAAGCACCTATCCCGAGCACGGTGTTTATGGCGAGGAGCATGGCAAACGCGCCAGCGCCAACGGCCTCACCTGGGTGATCGATCCCATTGACGGCACGCGCTCCTTCATCACCGGCTCGCCGCTGTGGGGCACACTGATCGCGCTCAGCGGCGAGAAAGGGCCGCTCATCGGCATGCTCGATCAGCCCTTCATCGGTGAGCGCTTCTTCGGCGTGCTGAACGGAGGGCGGCGGGAGTCGTTCTATCGGCGCGGCGGCAAGACGATGGTCCTCAAGACGCGCGCCTGCGCAGGGCTTGCAGAGGCTGCGCTTTCGACAACGACGCCCGAGATGTTCGCGTCACCCGATAAGGCGCGCTCATTTAGTGCGCTACAATCGCGCGTTAGGCTTCAGCGCTATGGTGGCGACTGTTATCAGTATGCGCAAATCGCAATGGGGTTTCTTGATCTCGTGGTCGAGGCGGGGCTTAAGCCCTACGACATTCACGCGCTCATTCCGATCATCGAAGGCGCTGGCGGCGTTGTGACGGCGTGGGATGGCGGCTCGGCGAATGACGGTGGAGATGTTGTCGCGGCAGGCGATGCGCGCACGCACGAAGCCGCGCTCAAGGTGATTCAATCGTCTTTGAGCTGATCGTTTCTCCTGCACCTCAAACCGCTCTAGCGCAGGGTCACTCCTTACGGAATCGTCATTGCGAGCGGAGCGAAGCAATCCACGCTGGATCGCCGCGGGCGCTTGCGCGCCCTCGCGATGACGAGGTTGGTCCCAGCGAACGCCGAATTAAAACTAAGGCGTCTTCTTCGGGCAGGCCGGTTGTGCTGCGCTTGCGCAGCTTGCGCTGTCGGCCTGAACGGATGTCGACGCGACCGAAGTGTTCGGCGGCTTCAGGAATGCATCCTGCTCGAGCATTGGCCCGATCACGCTGCCGATTGAAAGCTGCGGCTCCGAAGGCGGCGCAAAATGTCCGGCCGTTTCCATGCGCGTAACGCACGACTTCACTTGTCCCGTCAGCGCGACGAAGTCGTGCGCATTGGGCAGGTTCTCGATCATGCATTCATCGAAATAGGGATATTTGTTGTCGGTGCCGCAGCCGAATGAGCTGCGATCGGACCGCGCTGCCGACATGACAAGCCGATTGGGTGCCGAGAGCGGCTGAATGAAGACGCCGGAATGGCAAGCTGACATGATCATGACTGTCGGGCGGCCGCCGCATGTCTTGTCGCCGAGCCCAGCAATCTCCTGAGGAGATGCGAGCTTTTCGCCGAACTTGATGCCTTGTGTGTTGCCGTGGCTGGTCACGTAAATCAGGCAGCCTTCGCCGGCGACGCCGAGCAAGCGCTGAAGCATGCCTTTGACGCCGTCAACGGTGGTCAGCGCGGGACTCGTCGCGTCGCTGTCCTTGGGGTCGCTTGAGAACTGCGCAATATGTTCGGGCATGAAGCCGGCCCGGGTGAGCGCCGTAGCGAGATCGCGCCGCGCATTGTCGAAAGCCTCGCTGTGGCCGCCGCCGGCGCCATTGCTGTCGCCCGCAACAATTACAGCTGCCCAATGCGCGAAGGGGCTTGGCGGCGCGCTCACACGGTCGGGCGCTGCCTTCGGATTTTGCAACGCGCCGGGCTGCGTATGCGCGAGCTGATAACGGTTCTCCGAAAGGCCGTCATTCGCCGTGCCGCAGCCAGCGAGCGAAAGAAGCGCGCCAAGGCCAATGATCGATAAGACGAGATGGAATGCGCGAATGCGAAATCTGCTCAACTTAGCCATCCTCTTTAGACGCTCCGCATAAGCTCTGCCACGAACGCATCATATTCTTTCCAGAAGGCGGCGCGGACAAGATCGCTCTCCAAGAGTATCGCATGACGTGCACCGGCAAAGAGAGCCAGACGGCCCCGCGGCAGGCGGGCCGCCATGGCCTCGATGGCCGGGTTTTCGACGACGCTGTCCTCGCCACAGGCAATGACGAGGGCCGGGACGTCGATCGCCCGGCCGGCCTTTGCCCGCGCCAGTGCATCCATGGAACGAAAGGCGGCCTCGAGCCAGCCGAAAGTGGGCGAGCCAACGTCGAGCCAGGGCTCGGCTGCGATCAGCTCGAAGACGCGCCGGTAGCGGTTTGGGTCGTGGGTCAGAGGATTGCGCTCGAAGGGCGGGAAATCGCTCTTGGACCCGCCGCCGAGGATGTAGCTGCGGCTCCCGCCGAGGGCGCAGCTTGCGCTGGTCAGAAAGCGCGCCACCGGCAAGGGCCAAGGCTTGGTGATGATCCCGAGCATCGGCGCCATAAGCACGGCACCGGCAAAGCTCGCAACTTTCTCTTGCAAGACGAGCAAGCCGATATGGCCGCCCATGGATTGGCAGAGCAGGAGCCAGGGCTTCGGCAGCTTCGCGAAGGCACTGTTCACGATTTCGCGAAGGTCGGCGACATAAGTGGCGAAGCTGTCGATGTGGCGTTTACGCCGGTCCTTGAGCGGACGCTGCGAAAGACCTTGCCCGCGCCAATCCACAATGCCGACCGCATTTCCGCGCGCGAGCAGCTCGCCAATTGTCTCGCCGAACTGCTCGATGAATTCGGTCGCGCCCGGCAGGATGATGACGCTTGCACGCGCGCCCTTAGGCAACCATGTGGCGATGCGAATCGGCGCGCCGTCACGCATCACGGCGAACTCCGCCGCGCCACCGGGCGGCATCTTCAAATTCGGAGTCTCGACAAGCGGCGCTGGGCTCACGAACGCTTCAACAATGGCCCAACCTTCATCGCTACGCTCATGTCGCCTGCTATCTTGACCTTGCCTTGCAGAAAGGCGCCCGGCCCGTCGAGCTCGCCGGAGACGAGCCGTTGGAAGGTATCGAGCGACATGGACAATGTGCAGTCGGCAGGGCCGTCTTCGTTGCTCACTGTGTTGGGCCTCACGCGCGCATCAAGCAAAATGACGCCGTCCGGGCCGAAGTTAAGCTTGAGGCGCGCTTTAAGGCCACAGTCCTCGCCAATCGCACGCTTGAGCCCTTCGGTAATCTTCGCAATGACGGGCTTCGCCGTTGCAGCCATGCGGTTTTTTGTCCTTCGCCCCGCGCCGGTCCCCACTTTCGGCGTTTCGTCTAAAGTATACGAGCGGGCCCAAGGTTCAAGGCGAGGCCTTGCAGGCTCCTTGGCCAAGGGGTCGAGAGTGTCGCAGGCTCACCGCCCTCCCAGGCTTGTGAGCCGGGTCTGCTTTGCTATATTTCGCCACGAATCCAGTGCCTTCGCGCGCCCGGAGACTCGGGGGCCAGGCCCACAACCGACAGGTTCGAAGATGGCGCACGCTCCCCAAACCAACGACTCCCCAGAACTCGCCGTTCATCGCCGGGGCTGGCAGTTCTTTTTGAAGTTCTCCAAGTGGTTTGCGCTGGGCGTGCTCGCCTTCATATTCTTCTTGATCTTCACCCTTGTTGGGCACGCCCCATTCGTGCCCGTCTTCGTCTTGCTCGTGGTGGCGACGCTCATTCTGGGCTCGATCTTCCATTAGCGCGCGCCGGCCTTCTGCCGGATGTGTCAGCTCTGCTTAAGGCTTCATGAAGCTCACAGTCCTCAAAGAGCGCCTCGACGGTGAGCCTCGTGTTGCCGCAACGCCCGATACGGTGAAGCGTTTCACCGGATTGGGCCTTGATGTTTTCATCGAAACGGGCGCAGGGCTTTCGTCCGGCATTCTCGATGAAGCCTATGCCTCGGCCGGCGGCAAAATCGCTTCGAGCGCGCAGGAAGCCGCGCAAGATGCCGACATTGTGTTGAAGGTGCGCGCGCCCTCGCGCGATGAGCTCGCACTTTTCAAACGTGGCGCGCTCGTGATCGGTCTGCTCAATCCTTACGCGGAACACGAGATGATCCCCGCTTATGCAAGCGCCGGTGTGATGGCGTTTGCGATGGAGCTTTTGCCGCGCATCTCGCGCGCACAGTCGATGGATGTGCTCTCCTCGCAATCCAATCTCGCCGGTTATCGCGCCGTGATCGATGCGGCGGCGGTGATCGCGCGGGCCTTCCCGATGATGATGACGGCGGCGGGCACGGTTCCGCCCGCGCGCGTCTTGGTGATGGGCGCTGGTGTTGCCGGCCTGCAGGCGATCGCCACGGCAAAGCGCTTGGGCGCCATTGTCTCGGCGACCGATGTGCGGCCCGCCGCCAAAGAGCAGGTCGAATCGCTCGGCGGCACATTCGTCGCGGTGATCGACGACGAGTTCAAAGCCGCGGAAACCGCCGCGGGCTATGCGCGCGAAATGTCGGCGGCATATCAGGCCAAGCAAGCCGCGCTGATCGCGCAGACGATCCTCAAGCAAGATGTGATCATCACGACGGCGCTGATTCCCGGCCGGCCCGCGCCCAAGCTCGTAACCGCCGCGATGGTCGCTTCGATGAAGCCGGGCTCGGTGATTGTCGATCTCGCGGTCGAGCAAGGCGGCAATGTCGAAGGCTCGCGGCCCGGCGAAATCGTGCAGGCCAGCGGCGTGAAGATCATCGGCTACAAGAATGTGCCGGGGCGCGTCGCCAACGATGCTTCGATGCTTTACGCCAAGAACCTTCTCAATTTCCTCACGCCGCTGATCGACAAAGAGAAGAAGGCGCTCAAGCTCGATTTCTCCGACGAGATCGTCGCCGGCACCTTGCTCACGCGTGACGGCGCGGTGGTCCACAAATCCTTTGGAGGAGGCGCGGCTTGATGCGCTTGGTTCGGAGGCCGCTATCCGGCACGCATGGTTTTGCCTCTCCCTTGAGGGAGAGGCCGGATCGCGATAGCGAGCCGGGTGAGGGTCCTGTGTTCACGCGGAAGCACCCTCACCCTGCCCTCTCCCTAAAGGGAGAGGGAGCTAAACGGTTTCTCCTTATACTGATCACAATGCTGCTTGTTGCCTTGACGCCGGGGCTTGCTTTCGCGGCCGATGGAGTTAATGCAATCGATCCGGCGATCTTCCGGCTGTCGATTTTCGTGATCACGATCTTCGTCGGTTATTACGTGGTGTGGAGCGTGACGCCGGCGCTGCACACGCCCCTCATGTCGGTCACCAACGCGATCTCCTCCGTCATCGTCGTCGGCGCATTGCTCGCGGTGACGGCGAACACCATGACGGCGAATGATCCCGCGGCCGCGCTCATCTCGCGCATTTTGGGCTTCTTCGCGCTCGTGATGGTGTCGGTGAATATTTTCGGCGGCTTCCTCGTCACCCAGCGCATGCTCGCAATGTACAAGAAGAAAGAGAAGTGATGCGGGGACATTCCTTTCTCGTCATCCCGGACGCGACGCAGCATGCAATGCTGCTTCGCAGATCCGGGATCTTTCGGCAGATAGATCCCGTGTCAGCAGCGCATCACTTTGTGCTGCGCTGCGCACGGAATGACGGCCAAAGGGTACGCCGATGAGCGCAGATCTCGCTGCCATCGCCTATCTCGCCGCGGGCGTGCTGTTCATTCTCGCGCTGCGCGGACTATCAAGCCCCGTCACCTCGCGCCAGGGCAACCGCTTCGGCATGATCGGCATGGGCCTTGCCGTGGTGACGACATTGCTCGTTGCCGGCGTACCCGATCTCGTCAGCTGGGGCTTTATCATCATCGGCATCGCGATTGGCGGCGGCATCGGTTTCATCACCGCGCGCAAAATTCCGATGACGGCAATGCCGCAGCTTGTCGCCGCGTTCCATTCGCTGGTCGGCCTCGCCGCCGTGCTGGTCGCTGCGGCGGCATTTTATTCGCCCGATGCGTTTCATATTTTCGATCCGTCGACCGGCGGCATCGAAGCGCCGACACTCATCGAAATGTCGATCGGCGTTGCGATCGGCGCGGTCACGTTCACCGGCTCTGTCATCGCGTTCTTGAAGCTCAACGGCAACATGAGCGGTAAGCCGATCCTTTTGCCCGTGCGCCATGTGGTGAACGCCGCGCTTGGCATCGCGCTCATTGCGCTGATCGTGATGTTCTGCCTGCGGCAGGAGCTGTGGCAATTCTGGGCGATTGCTGGGCTCGCTTTCCTCATTGGCATTTTGATCATTGTGCCGATCGGCGGCGCCGACATGCCGGTCGTCGTCTCGATGCTCAACTCCTATTCCGGCTGGGCGGCGGCGGGCATCGGCTTTACGCTCGAAAACACCGCGCTCATCATCACCGGCGCGCTGGTCGGCTCATCGGGCGCGATCCTCTCTTACATCATGTGTAAGGGGATGAACCGCAGCTTCATCTCGGTGATCCTTGGCGGCTTCGGTGGCGAGACTGCGGGCGCCGCGAAGGGCGCCGAAACGCGCGCGGTGAAACAGGGCTCGGCGGAAGATGCCGCCTTCATCCTTAAGAACTCGGCGAAAGTCATCATCGTGCCGGGCTATGGCATGGCGGTGGCGCAAGCGCAGCACGCTTTGCGCGAGATGGCCGACAAGCTCAAGAAGGAAGGCGTTGAGGTCAAATACGCGATCCACCCCGTGGCGGGTCGCATGCCGGGGCACATGAATGTGCTGCTCGCCGAAGCCAATGTGCCTTATGACGAAGTGTTCGAGCTTGAAGACATCAACACCGAATTTCCGCAGGCGCAGGTGG
>JBAQHC010000616.1:0-2028 GCA_049288095.1 Alphaproteobacteria bacterium
GATCATACTCGACATGGATATGATTCCCTTCATTAATTACATCATAATTAGGCCCAAGGTCGTTTCTGAGCGCGCGAGTCGTTTGCGCCGTCTGACGTGGCGTGAGATCTCTTGTCCTCAAATCAACCGCATCCCCCGAGTAATGCAAAGATCCTTCACTATGCGTTCCATTTGTTGTATATGTAACCGTCGCATCTCTTCTGGCAATATCATTAAATACTCTATCGACCGAACCTTCTATAGCCGTCATGTTCTCTGTTAAACCTTCACCAGTAGTTCCGTATTCAGATGCATAATTCCAGGCTATGAGATATTCTTTAGCTACATTCAAACTATTTTGTGCCTTTACCCCACTCTCTGCCCCTGTCTTCGGTTTACTTGAAGCCTGTTTCATGGCAAATGAAATTGCCGCGCTGATGCCGCCGATGAAGGCCCCTTGCGAGAACTTGCCACCGGTAAGTTCTGAAGCGACACCACCTACTACCGTACCTGTGCTTATTTGTACAAGTCCTTCTATATAAGCGTCATCAAAGGGAATCGCCCCTATGCCACCCGCAATGCCGCCGGTGATTGCCCCTATCAACATGCCTTGCCCCACTTTTCCTGAGGGGCCTGACGCAATCAGGCCGGCAGTTGCCCCTCCGATCATTCCACTCACAATTGCACCTGCCGGTGCAGCAACAGTGCCGACTCCAAATCCCATTCCTGCCGATACCGCGCCCATGACCATCCCTCTAAGGATATCTCCAAAGTTTCCTCCGCTAATCGCTGCGCTTGCGCCTCCAATGAATGCACCGATCGCAATTAACGCAAGGAATGGGAAATGACCGTTTGCGTCCTTTATTACAACAGGATTGTTTAATGCATAGGAATAACGGTTTAGACTTTGCGGATAGAAGGGATCGGGCACTATTGTATCCGCACTTATAAACCTCCCGATCACCGGATCATAATATCTCGCCCCGTAGTAATACAGCCCTGTCTCAGCATCCTCTTCCTGCCCTGTGAATTTGTAGTGCGTGGCATTGCCGCTGTTATACCGCGTTTCGCCGAAGGGATAATAGTAAGTTTCCTGGACCTTGTTACCTGCCGCATTGGTGATGACAGTGCTGCTGCCTAAATGGTCGGTGTGGTAGTAGAACGTGGCTGAAGAACTCTTCGAAGCAATGCGACTGCTTCCCGCGAAGATATATTTGGTGCAACTGCTCCCCAGGCATTCATAGAGTTTGCCTATGTAAACGGTTCCATTCTTCTTTACTCTCTGGCCGGAATAGTCATACACAAAGGCTGTTGACCCTATGCTTGCTGGTCTATTGTCGTAGTCGTACGTGATCGTACCTCCGTTTCTGGTCTGCATATTCCCATTGGCGTCATAAGAATATGAATTTGACCCCGCCTGGGTCACGGCATGGGGCTGTGCTCCATAAGTATACGATCCCACCCGCGAGTTGTATGTCATGTTGCCGATCTGGTTATATTGGTAAGTTATTGTTCCATTCGTATACGATGCGCTCTGCGCCTGCGTGAGTCTGTTGAGATCATCGTAAGTGAAAGTCTGCGTCCTGCTGCCGTCCAGAAGGTCTGTTATCGTGGAGATATTGCCCGCATTATCGAAGAGGTAGGACAGATTCTGGATACTACCTTGCGTTGGACTGTTCGTGGTGATCGAATATAACCTGTTGTTTGACGCATAGTATTGCAGCGCCGTGCTCACCCCGTTCCCATAATTGATGCTGCCGGCCTGCCCCAGTGCGTTGAAACCGCCGTACATCGCGTAGCCCCCGGCTCCCGTGAGGTTCCCTCCCGTATCATAGTCGTAACCGACTGTCTCATTGTCAGGATATCTTATGCTCGCCACCCTTCCCAGTTCATCATAGGTTGTATCGATTTGATAATTGACACCATCAACTGTCTTTATGGATGTTGTCGGCTTTCCTGACCTGTCATAATAATACTTCCCCGCGCCCGAGGCATCGGTCACTGTTGTAAGCCTTCCTTTTGAATACGACGAAAATAGCTCGTCATAGG
>JBAQHC010000617.1:0-7535 GCA_049288095.1 Alphaproteobacteria bacterium
GCGCAGATCGGCCAGCGATTCATCGATCAGGCTGCAAAGAAGATGGCGGACGATTTCTTCGCGCGCTTCGCGGCTGCCGTTGCGCCATCCGCAGCCCCCGCGCCGGAGCCGCCGACAGAAATGCCGGCACCGGAACCGCCCCCTGCGGCCCAACCTTCGCCTCACGCCGATCAGAGCCCGGCCCAGAAACTTGCGGTGAAAATGAGAGCCTCGGGGATCCCGCTTGCACCCGGCCCCGAAGAGCATGCGGAAATGAAACGCAATTTACCGATGAAGCTTCTTATTCTGGGCCTTGTCATCGCGATAATCATCGCGGTTGCGATACTCAAACACTAAGTTCCGTTGACGATTGAATAAGCGACGCGCGAAAGTCTCGACATGACCAAAGTAAGACTGACTGTGAATGGACAAATGCGCGAGGCGGATGTCGAGGCGCGCACGCTGCTTGTGGAGCTCCTGCGCGAGACCTTCTCGCTGACCGGCACGCATGTCGGGTGCGATACCAGCCAGTGTGGCGCGTGCGTCGTGCACGTAAACGGCGAGGCCGTGAAGTCTTGCACCATGCTTGCCGTACAGGCTGACGGCACAAAGCTGACAACGATCGAAGGGCTCGGTCAGCCGGGCAATCTGCACCCGATGCAAAAAGCCTTCCAGGACAATCACGGATTGCAATGCGGCTTCTGCACGCCGGGCATGATCATGACCGCAGTCGACATGGTCCGCCGCAATCCCACGCTCGACGATGCAAAGGTGCGTCAGGAGCTTGAGGGCAATATCTGCCGTTGCACCGGCTATCATAACATCGTCAAAGCCGTGCTCGCTGGCGCGCAAGCGATGAGGAACGGCTGATGTATCAGTTCGATTACGTAAAGCCGAAATCGCTCGCCGAAGCTTCGAAGCTCGCGGCGAATGAAGATGCCAAGCTCATGTCGGGCGGGCAAACTTTGATCCCGACGATGAAGCAGCGCCTCGCGCGGCCTTCGCAAGTTATCGACATTGGCGATCTTGCCGAGCTCAAAGGCATCAAGCTTGAGGGCTCGACTTTGATCATCGGCGCCGGCTCGCGCCACAATGAAGTTGCTTCGAGCGATGTCGTGAAGCGCGCGATTCCCGCGCTCGCCTATCTTGCTTCTCATATCGGCGATCCCGCAGTTCGTCATCGCGGCACGATGGGCGGATCGATCGCGAATAATGACCCGGCCGCGGATTATCCCGCGGCCCTCGTCGCACTTGGTGCCGAAGTGCGAACGACAAAGCGTGCTATTACCGCAGACAATTTCTTCGTCGGCATGTTCGAGACCGCGCTCGAGCCAGGCGAGATCGTTCAGTCGATTTCGTTTCCGGTGCCGAAGCGCGCGGCTTACGAGAAATTCCCAAACCCGGCCTCGCGCTATGCAATGGTCGGCGTGTTTGTCGCTGAGACGGCGAAGGGCATCCGCGTTGCGATCACGGGCGCCGGCCCGGGTGTGTTCCGCTCGCCCGAGATGGAAGCGGCCCTCGCGAAGAGCTTCACGCCCAAGGCTGTCGAGGCGATCAAGATCTCGCCGAACGGGCTTAACAGCGACATCCACGGCTCGGCGGAATATCGCGCTCACTTGGTGACGGTGATGGCCTCGCGCGCGGTCGCCAAGGCGGTTTAGCCTCATCCTTCGACAAACTCAGGATGAGGAACTAGATTGTCCTCATGGTGAGCTTGTCGAACCATGAGAAACGAACCCGATGACAGAATCAGCAAATACTGCCCAAGGCGCGCCAGATCCGCTCACCCAAGCCGCCGACTGGGTTGCGGCGGGCGGGCGGGTTGCGATTGCGACCGTGCTCGAGACCTGGGGCTCGGCGCCGCGCCAGGCCGGCAGCCAGCTCGTCATCCACGAGGATGGGCGGTTCGAAGGCTCGGTCTCGGGCGGGTGCGTCGAGGGCGAGGTGATCGTCGCGGCGCAAGACTCGATCGAAAGCGGTAAGCCGCACGTTCTGGAATATGGCGTTTCGAACGAGAAGGCGTGGCAAGTGGGACTTGCCTGCGGCGGCCGCATCCGCATCCTCGTCGAGCCGATAACTGCCTGAAACTGCGGTTCGTTATCGTCATTGCGAGCGGAGCGAAGCAATCCAGTATTATAGGGAAGCATTCTGGATCGCCACGGCCGCTTCGCGGCCTCGCGATGACGGGCCCGCGGAACCACTATGCGTGTAAAGATTCTACGGCAACTAAATGAAGCTCGTGCAGATCGCCGGGCGGCAGTGCTCGTGGTCGATGAGCAATCGGGCGAGGATCAAATCCTTTTTCCGCTTGAGAGTGCGTCGGATCAATCGCCGCTGATGACAGCCGCGCGCGCGGCGCTCAACGCCGACAAGGCCGGCGAGATTGAGTTCGACGGCAAGAAGCTGTTTCTCAACGTGTTCGCACCGCCGCTCGAGCTCATCGTCATCGGCGCGGTTCATATCAGCCAAGCGCTTGCACCAATAGCCGCGCAGCTCGGCTATTCCGTCACCGTCATCGATCCGCGCGAGGCTTTCGGCACGCAAGAGCGCTTCCCGAATGTCCGCCTGCTGAATATCTGGCCGGACGAGGCGCTCAAGGAACAACCCCCGCACGCACGCACTGCGCTCGTCACGCTCACACATGATCCGAAGCTCGATGATGCAGCGCTGATCCCCGCCCTCGCCTCGCCAGCCTTCTATATCGGCTGCCTAGGTTCGCGGAAAACGCAGCTCGCGCGCGTGCACCGTCTGCAGCGGGCCGGCGTCTCGGATGAAGCGATCGCGCGCATTCACGGACCAGTGGGACTGCGCATCGGCGCGAAGTCGCCCGCCGAGATTGCTGTTTCGATCCTCGCTGAGATGACAGCCGTCTTGCGCGGTGGTGATTTGGCCAAGACCGCCCCTCACCCTTCCCCTCTCCCCGCAAGCGGGGAGAGGGAGTCGCCGAAGGCGGCGGGTGAGGGGTAATGAAGTTCGGGGTAATGTCCATTGCCGAGGCCGAGGGCGCGATCCTCGCGCACAGCGTCAGATCCGGAAAAACTGCGTTCAAGAAGGGCCGAGTTTTAACGCGCGCCGACATCGATCACTTGCGCGAGGCAGGCATCGGCGAAGTGCTCGCCGCACGGCTCGAGCCCGGCGATGTGCACGAAGATGAAGCCGCGCGCCGCATCGCCGCCGCCCTCTCCGGACCGAGCGCATTGCCCGCAGCCCCATTCACCGGCCGCGTCAATCTCGCTGCGAACACACATGGCCTCGTGCTGATCGACCGCGCCAAGATCGACGCCGTCAACCAAATCGACGAAGCAATTACGGTCGCAACGCTTACACCATTCACGCGCGTTGCACCGAAGGACCTGCTGGCGACAATCAAGATCATTCCCTTCGCTGCGCCTGAGCGTGCGATTGACCGCATCGAGACTTTGCTTGCCGGCGCGAACACTGCCGCCGTGCGCGTCGCGCCGTTCAAACCGATGCGCGTTGCTTATGTCACAAGTGACAAGCTCAGCGATAAAACGGTGCGCATCACGCAAGAGCGCCTCAGCCGATTGAGCTCATCATTCGCCGGCGCGCCAATCGCTGCGAGCGAGCACGCCGAGGCACCGATCATGTCGGCGCTCAAAGAAGCGCTCGCGCGCAATGTCGATTTGATCTTGATTCAAGGCCGCTCGGCGACGGTCGACCGGCGCGATGTCGTGCCCTCCGCAATCGCTGCAGCAGGCGGCGTGATTACGCATTTCGGCATGCCGGTCGATCCCGGCAATTTGCTGGCGATCGGGAGCATCGGCAAAGCGCAAGCGATAATCCTGCCGGGCTGCGCGCGCTCGTCCAAGGAAAACGGCTTTGATTGGGTGCTGGAACGATTAGCAGCCGGACTTGAGATTTCGCCTCAAGACATTCAGGCAATGGGCGTCGGCGGCTTGTTGAAAGAGACCGCGCGCGGCCAGCCGCGCCTGGCCGGTGCTCAGCCGGCAAAGCCGCGTTTCGCCGGCATATTGCTTGCGGCAGGCCTGTCGCGTCGCATGGGCCGCAATAAGCTCTTGGAAATGTTTCACGGCAAACCGCTCGTGCGCCACGCCGCGGAAGCGCTTGCAGCCGCTCCGCTCGCGCGACGGATTGTCGTTGTCGGCCACGATGCCTCGCAAGTGGAAGCCGCAATTGCGGGCTTACCGGTCGAATTTGTCGGTGCACCGAATTACGCCGAAGGCATGAGCCAATCGCTTCGCACCGGTCTGCAAGCGCTCGACGGCGATGCAGACGCTGTGCTCGTCATGTTGGGCGACATGCCTGCGCTCAGCGTATCGCATATCGAGCGATTGCTTGCAGCCTATGATCCCGAAGAAGGCCGTACGATTTGCGTGCCGGTGTTCAATGGACGCCGTGGCAATCCGGTCCTGTTCGGCAGCGAATATTTCAAAGACCTGATGGCGATCGAGGGCGATATGGGCGGGCGCGCGATCATCGAATCCAACCGCGATGCCGTCGCCGAAGTGCCAATGCCCGACGATGCGGTGTTGAAAGATGTCGATACGCCCGAGGCGCTCAAGGCGCTGGAATAGGATTCCTAGACCCTTGTAATCAGCGCGGAGAGCGGCGCCAGCACAAGGACCCCCGCTTCAATGCGAAAATCGCCGGGGAGCGGCGCGAGCGTTTCGCCGACGCCATACGGCCAGGGTATGCGCTCTTCGGCGCGCTTGGCATTGAACGCGCACAGCACGCGCTCACCATCAAGCTTGCGCTCGAACGCGAGGATTCCGTTTTCGCCGGAGAGGATCTTGAGATCGCCGCGCGCGAGCGAAGGATGGCGTTTGCGCCAGCGGACAATCTCGCGCGCAAAAGCGAGAACCGAAGTGTCGTCCCACTGTTGCGCATCGATAGCCATATCCTGGTGGATTTCGGGGATCGGCAGCCAGGGCTCGCCGCGCGTGAAGCCGGCGTTGCGCGCGCCCACTTGCCACGGCATTGGTGTGCGGCAGCCGTCGCGGCCTTTGGCGAGCGGATAATAAAGCCGCCCGACCGGGTCTTTGATGCGCGCGAGCGGAATATCGGCTTCGGGCAGCCCCAACTCCTCGCCCTGATACATGAGCACCGTGCCACGGAGGCAGATGAGCAATGCGAGGCAAAGTTTTGCGAGGGCATCGTCGCGCTGCTCGAGCGGCACTTTCGGCGCGAAGCGTGACACCGGACGGATGACATCGTGGTTCGACAAGGTGACGCACGGAAAGAAGTGCGTCCACGCATGCCATTGCTTGTAGGCGTCTTCGAAGATCACGGGCGCAAACGTCGTGCCGAAGAAAGGAAACGAATAGACCGAATGGAGACGGCCCTTGGCGACATATTCGCCGATGCGCTCCGGCTCTTCCGAGATTTCGCCGAAGACAAAACGATCCGTGTGCCGATCGATGACGGCGCGCAGCTTTTCGAGAAACTGCCAATTGTCGGGCCGATTGGCGTCTTGCGTGTGGCGCTGCATGCGCGGCGGATGGCTCCATTCCACGCTCCCGCGCGCCGCTGCCGGAATCGGTGGGTTATCTTTGAGCGTTGTGTCGTGAATGTAGGAATTGGCAACATCGAGGCGGAACCCATCAACGCCACGCGCAAGCCAGAAGTCGACCGACTTCAGAACGGCATCGGCGACCTCGGGCTTTGTCAAATTGAGCTTGGGCTGCTCGCGGTAGAATTTATGGTGATAATATTGGCGCCGCTCCGGCCAATAGCTCCATGCCGGCCCGCCAAACTCCGCGAGCCAGTTGTTCGGCGCCGTGCCGTCATCCTTGGGGTCGGTCCAGACATACCAATCGGCCTTGGGATTGTCGCGCGAGCTGCGGCTTTCGATGAACCACGGATGCTCGTTCGATGTGTGCGAGAGCACTTGATCGAGCAGGACCTTAAGCCCGCGTGCATGCGCCGCGGCCAGCAGCCGGTCGAATTCTTCAAGCGTGCCGTAATCCGGCTCGATGTCGGTGTAGTTGGATACGTCATAGCCGAAATCCACTTGCGGCGATGGAAAGATCGGCGAAAGCCAGACCGCGTCGACGCCAAGCAACGCAACATAGTCGAGCTTGCGCTCAATGCCGGCGAGATCGCCGAGCCCGTCGCCATTGGTGTCAAGGAAACTACGCGGGTAGATCTGATAGATCACCGCGCCGCGCCACCATTCGCTCACGTTGAGGCCCCATCCTTCGACAAGCTCAGGATGAGGATGCAAACCCTCATGGTGAGCTTGTCGAACCATGAGGGTTATGGAGGCTCAAAAGTCTTTGGCGCTTGAGATGATGTGCGAGACGCAGCCATAGGCCTTCGCCTCTTCGGGACCCATCCAGAAGTTGCGGTCAGTATCCTTGGCAACGCGGTCGAGCGGCTGGCCGGTGGCATCCGCGATCTGTTTGTTGATGCGGTCGCGCATCTTGAGGATTTCCTTGGCCTCGATCGCGATGTCGGAGGCGCGCCCGCCGACGCCGCCGAGCGGCTGGTGCAGCATGATGCGCGTGCTCGGCAGACAGTAACGGTTCTCCTTATTTGCGGCGAGATAGATCATAGCGCCCATCGAGGCGATCCAGCCGGAGGCAAGGATCTTAACGCGCGGGCCGACGAACCGGATCATGTCGCAAATCGTGTCGCCGGATTCGACGTGGCCGCCTTGCGAGTTGATGATGATCTTGATGTCGCCATGCCCCTCATGGGCGAGCGCGAGAAGATGCGCGGTCGTGCGCTCGGCGATCTTGGTGTCGATCTCACCGAAAATGAGCACGGTGCGTGCCTTGTAGAGAGCCTTGGCGACGCCCAGGAACAGAGGGTCATCTTGCTTGCCGCGCTGGGTCTCATCCGACTTGTCGTCGTCATCATCGTCTTCGTCGAAACGCATGGGCAAATTCCTTAATAAGAGAAGCGGCCGGACGGCTGATTCGGGAGGCTAGTCTCCCCTGAAATAGCCTTAGAGAGTATTGAAGTGAAGGGCGCCTAGCCGGGTGGCCGAGTGGAGCCGGATCGAGCCCATCACTGGCCCTTGCCCTGCTCCTTTTCCGCCTCCTTGGCGACCTCGCGCATGACCCTGAGGACGTTGCCGCCCCACATTTTGGCGAGGTCCTCCTCGGTATAGCCGCGGGTCAGCAGCTCGGCCGTTACATTCGGCGTTTCGGCTACGTTCATCCAGCCCTGGATGCCCTGCCCGCCGCCGAAGTCGGAGGCGATGCCGACATGGTCGACGCCAATTACCTTGACCGCATGATCGATGTGGTCGGCAAGATCGGAGACGCTGGCGCGCGGCCATTTGGCATCGATGGCGGAGAGCGCCGCTTGATAGCGGTTCCACTCGTCGGCTGAAAAGTCTTGCGGGAAGTGCCCCGGGCCAATGTTGAACTGCTGCCGGAGCCCTGCGAGCGCATCGAGCTTTTCCTTGGGCAGGGCTTTGACGTAGCCGTCCCAGGCGAAGATTTGCACGACGCCGCCGGTCTTGGCGATGGCACGGAGCGCGTCATCGTCAAGATTGCGTGGCGAGTCATCGACTGCATCGACGCCCGTGTGAGAGTCGATGATCGGCGCTTTGGAAAGTGCCGCAG
>JBAQHC010000618.1:0-1606 GCA_049288095.1 Alphaproteobacteria bacterium
CTTCCGTATCGCTCACCGCTTCCCAGCTCAGCAGAATCCGCTTGATACCGTAATCGACGGAAACGGTGGGGCCCAAGCGGCAATTCACCGTGACATTCGTAATACCAGACGACGCAATCGTGCCGGAACCGTTGCTCACACTGCAGCTCTGGCGAGGCGGGGGAATTGCCACTGTCACGTTGTAACTATCATCTTTATTTAGAGCGGTATTGAAGGTGAAGCTATTGTCCAGACTGAGCTCCAGATCGTCTCCCCCGTTATTCTGCAGTGTTACTGACAAATCTGCTTCCAATCCTGAAAGACTGCCGCCAACGGTGAATCCGCACCGCACCTCCACGTTGGTAATATTGGCGCCAGCAAGCTTGCCCGTGCCGTTCACTACACTGCAACGCTGACCTGTAGGCTGGGTTAACACGGTAACTTTGTAATTAGTACCGTCCACCAGGGCGGTGGCGAAGGTAAAATCGCCATTGGCGGTGAGGGTCAGATCATCTGCAAGCTGACTCTGGATAGTCAGCGTACCGCTGAGGCCGGTCACCGTACCGCCCACGGTCAGCGTGCCACAGGTGACTTGGACATTCGTGACATTGGCCCCCGCAATACTGCCCTTGCCATTGATCACATCGCAGTGCTGCCCGTCCGGCTGCGTGGACACTGTCACTTCATAGACCTCACCATCCACAATCGACTTCGCGAAGTTAAAATCGCCGCCCGCGGTAATCGTCAAGTTATCCGTCCCGTTATTCTTCAGCACCAACCCGGTCCCCTGCAGACCCGTGACGGCACCGCCGACGGTATACATGGTCGTGCAATCTACTCGGACATTACTGACATCTTCCGTCAGCCTTCCGCTGCTGTTGGTCACCACACAGGTCTGAGCCGGAGCCACCGGCTGCACCCCTACCGTCACGAGATAGGGATAGGCATACGGATAGGCGAGATCGAATTCAAACGCACCGTTGTGGTTAACACGGACGCTGTCTTCGCTATTGTTCAGCAAAACGAGCCCGGTCCCCACCAAACCGCTCACTTCGCCTTTAAGCGAGAAGTCACTGTCATTGCAAGCCGAGAGAACCACGGCCATCGTGACGAAAATAACAATTCCGATCCGGTGCTTAAGCCTAGATATATTCTGCATGAAACTCCTCGGTCGCGGTGTCATACGAACTGCGTCAGCAAGAAGGATAATGGGTGTACAAAATGAGAATCCGTCAAAGATAGCCCGTACTCAAAGAAAGTGATCAAGACACGAGGGGTAACCGACTGAATTATGGGATGTATGCGGGTTGCTGGCAAGGCAATCGGCAACAACCGGATGGTATGACCCGATCAGCGGCAAAATAGACGCCATGGAACCGCTTGTCCCGCTTTCGCGCAACATTGCCAATCTCAAAAATTATTTTTACTCACCGATAATACTGGAGATCCATCTGCGGTTAGGGTGGCTGTAACCGTTACGGTAATTATCCCACCCTTGCATCCAATGTTAGGACACTTTGATCATTAGACCATGCCACGGGCAAACCATTCCCTGGCAAACGACGCTGCGTGTGCCATGACTGGAAAAACTACCCGGACAGGACTAATAACGCCCGTGGATCTTGGA
>JBAQHC010000619.1:0-1510 GCA_049288095.1 Alphaproteobacteria bacterium
CACGAACTTCCTTCGCTGCTTTTCGGCCTTCCTTATCCAGCTCGCGCGCCAACGCAATGCTGTCCAGTGATTCAATCAGATCGAACAGCGCGACGGCGGCCTTGCATTTATTGCGCTGTAAGTGACCGATCATATGCCATTCGGCCGCAGCCGTGATTTCGCGCTTTGCGGCTTCGGCCTCTTGGACATAATTCTCACCGACGAGCGACACGCCCGCCGCGATGGCGGCGCGAATCAAGTCGATGTTCTGCGACTTGGCAGCGGCTAAAATCCTGATGGAGGCTGCATCGCGCCCAGCTCTTGCGGCGGCTTCCTTTACCCGCTCCACGACTCGGCGATAATTCGCCGCCACGTCGATCATGCAAGCCTGCTTATCACATCCTCCGTGACAAATCACCCGGGGAAGGCGCGAGAGCACGAAGCAGTTGTGAAAATCTCGGCCTGCTAGTAAGATTCAGCCCATCCATGATACCAACCACGAATAGCTTGATGGCGAGTTTTCGCCCTTGTGATATTCCGACCTCGAACGCCGCACGCCGTTGTTGAATCGACCTTATGCTCTCAGCCGCTTCACCAACGGTTTCTGTGATTGTGCCGGTACATAATGGCGGAGACGAGTTTCAGCGCTGCCTCAACAGTCTAACGCGGGCCGCGCCCCCACCCCGGGAAATCATCATTGTGGCGGATGGCGCAACCGACGGCGACTGGAAGTTAGCGGAAACTTTCGGTCTGCAAATCCTCAGGCTGCCGGTCGCCGGGGGACCGGCGCGCGCGCGCAATTACGGCGCCCGCGCGGCCACGGGCGACATACTCCTCTTCATCGATAGCGATGTAGCGGTTCCTTCGGACATCATCTTGAAGGTCACTGCAACCTTCAGTGGCGACCTGAATCTAACCGCGGTTATCGGATCGTATGATGATGAACCCGGTGCCGGGAATTTCCTATCTCAATACAAGAATCTTCTTCACCACTACGTTCATCAGCATGCAACAGAAGAGGGATTCACCTTCTGGGGCGCTTGCGGCGCAGTCCGCCGAGACGTTTTTCTTGCGCTCGAGGGCTTTGACGAAAGCTATCGCGAACCCTCCATCGAAGACATTGAATTGGGCTACCGGCTGAAGCAAGCGGGCCACAATATACGCCTTGTCAAAGACGTCCAGGTCAAGCATTTGAAGCGCTGGCGAGCTCTTTCGTTATTGAAAACTGATTTCTTTCATCGTGCTCTCCCCTGGACCGAGCTCGCCCTGCGGCACCGTCGCTTGCCCAACGACCTAAACCTGCGTCACTCGAGTCGGCTGAGCGCGCTATTGACCTGCGGGCTCGCGGCATCTCTGGTGTCGGCAACGTGGAATCCCAAAGCACTCCTCAGCGCCGCCGTCCTGGCGCTCTTGCTTTTGCTGCTTAATGGCTCGCTGTATCGTTTTTTCTACCGCAAGCGCGGCGTGAAATTCACCCTGGGAGCGATTCCCTGGCATTGGTTCTACCTTCTTTACAGTACGCTCGCCTTCG
>JBAQHC010000620.1:0-6775 GCA_049288095.1 Alphaproteobacteria bacterium
CCTGAAGGGAGAGGTGATTGAGTGTTCGCCCGATGTCGCGCACGATCTTCAAGATTTTCCGCATCGGCGAATGGCAAGTTTTTGCCGAAAGCGGCGAATTTCGCGGATCGCCGGATGATGCGCGCGATGGTTTCATTCATTTCTCCTATGCCGATCAAGTGCCGGGCACGCTGGAGCGTCATTTTGCGAATGATGAAGTGATTGTGCTCGCAGCGTTCGATGAGACGGCGTTCGGTGCATCGCTCAAGGAAGAGCGCTCGCGCGGCGGCGCGCTGTTCCCGCATGTTTACGGCACGATCACAAAAGAAGGGCTCAAGGCCTGGGCGCGGCTGCAGCGCGGCCCCCATGGCTTCACTCTGCCCGAATGGTGCGGAGGTGAAGCGTGATTTATCGCGCGCTCTGGCCGATCATTCGTTCAATCGATGCCGAGACTGCGCATCATCTAACGCTCCATATGTTGAAGATGGGCGCTGGAGCCTTGTGGCCGGCGGGAAAGTCGCCAGCGTCGCTCAGCTCGACCGTGCTCAATCTTAATTTCCCCAACCCGATTGGCATTGCTGCGGGCTTCGACAAGGATGGCGTTGCCGCCGCGCCGCTCCTAAAGCTCGGCTTCGGCTTCATCGAGCTTGGCACGGTGACACCCCGACCGCAGGCGGGAAATCCGAAGCCGCGCCTGTTCCGCCTTGAGGAGAATAAGGCGGTCATCAATCGCATGGGCTTCAACAATCAAGGCGTTGAAGCGCTCGTGGCGCGCCTCGCGCGCCATCGCCCGAACGGCGTGATTGGCATCAATATTGGCGCGAACAAGGATTCGCCAGATCGTCTTGCGGATTATGTGACGGCATTCCATGCGGTCGCGCCCTATGCCGATTACATCACCGCCAATATCTCGTCGCCCAATACAAAAGGCCTGCGCGATCTGCAGCGCGGCGCCGAATTGCGCGATCTCATCGCGCGCTTGCAGGAGGCGCGCGCGAGTTCGGCGCGCACCCTGCCGCTGTTCGTCAAGATCGCGCCCGATCTTGAACCGCGCGAGCTTGATGATGTCATCCGAATTTCACTTGAAGCGAAACTCGATGGCCTCATCATCTCGAACACGACCGTGGGCGGCAGAGCGGGGCTTAAGGGCCCGCACGCGGACGAAAAGGGCGGACTGTCCGGCGTGCCTTTGTTCCGCCGCTCGACCGATATGCTTGCCGAGGTGCGGCGCCAAGCGGGCAATCGTCTGATCTTGATTGGCGTCGGCGGCGTGGGTTCGGCGCGCGATGCCTATGAGAAGATATTAGCGGGCGCGAGCCTTGTGCAGCTTTATACGGGCCTGGTCTATCAGGGGCCCGGCCTCATTCGGCGCATTAAACATGGGTTGGCTGAGCTTTTGAAAGCAGATGGCTTTGCAACTATATCAGCAGCCGTGGGCGCTCGCTTGCCTGTAGCGCGCGTGCCCGAACCAACGCGGAGCCACTGAGTGAAAACCCTCATCTGTGCAATTGGCGATGTGCATGGCCGGCTTGATCTCTTGGAGCAGCTTTACGGCTCTATAGCGGTCCATCCGGCTGCCCGAGAAGCCGAGCGGCGTGTGCTTCTGCATCTCGGCGACTACGTTGATCGCGGCCCCGACTCAAAGGGTGTGATCGATCGCGCGCGCAAAGGTTTGCGTGGCTTCGAGACTATTTCACTCATGGGCAACCATGAAGCGCTGATGCTCGATTTTCTCGACGGCAAGCCAGATTCCGAATGGTGGGTCGAGGATGGAATGGGCGGCGCTGAGGCGCTTGAAAGCTTCGGCATCGATCCACACACCGCATCGCGCGATCTTGAGGCAACTAAGGCAAAGATCGGCGCGGAAACGATTGCCTGGCTGCGGGCACTCAAGTTCTCGCACACGGAAGGCGGATATTTCTTTGCGCATGCCGGCGTGCGCCCGGGCGTTCCGATCTCGAAGCAAAGCGCCGAGGACCTCATTTGGATACGGAATGAGTTCACGGGATCCTCGCGCGATTTCGGCGCGCGCGTTGTGCATGGCCATTCGCCCTCGCCCGAGCCCGAGATCAAGCGCAACAGAGTCGGTATCGACACCGGCGCCGTATGGACCGGCCACTTGACGGCCGCGCTCATCGATCCGGAACGTGTGGAAGAGGCGCCGGTGATCCTGACAACCAGCGGCCCAACCCTTGACGAGTTGAATCTCACGCGGCGTTAGCGCCAACGAATACCCTCTCCCCTTGCGGGAGAGGGTTAGGGTGAGGGGTTGAGTCAAAGCCTCCTTCGAGTCCGCAAACCCCCACCCGAATTGCTTCGCAATTCGACCTCCCCGCAAGGGGGAGGTTAGTGCTAAGCCGGCGCGTCTCTGTTATCAGGCTTGATCAGGAAATGCCCGTGCAGCGAGGCGATCGGGCGGTGGCGCTCCTCCTGCCAAGCCTCGGCGCGCACATTGGCAACGCGCCGTCCGCGCTTGGTGATGATCGCGCGCGCGAATGTGTCGACCGGTCTGCCCGAGCGCAAAAAATCGATGCTGATATCGACCGGCTTCGGCAATTGCTGAAGCGGCGTATTCCAAATCAGGCCCAGAATTGCCGCGGTTTCGAGAAACGAGCCGATCACGCCGCCATGGAGCGCCGGCAGCCGCGGATTGCCGATGAGGTGAGTCGCAAAGCGCATGATGAAAGTCAGCTCGCGTCCTTGCCGCTCGACTTCCATGCCGAGATGCCGCGCATAGGGAATGCCGGCGAGCAGCGCTTCGATGTTGGTCGCTTCACCGTCGAGCGCAATATTCGCAAAAGTTTCGGCGCTGGTCATTTGAGATTGACGCCCGGCTTCCGCCCGCCGTCCGAGGCGAGCATGTAGGTGCAGACGACCGTCGCAATCGGATCATCAGCGCTGTCGTGATAGGCGGTGCCTCTGATGAAGGCGATGGATTTCGTGAGCTTGAAACACGTGGCATCGCCGATGATCCGGCGGCCAGGCTCCGCCGCGCGCATATAATCGATGCGCATGTCAAGCGTTGCGATCGAGGTCGGCTTGTCGAGCGCGGCGATGGCGGCGACGGCGGAAGCGTGGTCCAAAAGTGCCGTGATGAGGCCGCCATGAACGACGCCCGTTACCGGATTGCCGATGAGCTTCTCTTGATAGTCGACGCCGACAACGGCGCGCGCCCTTTCAAGCCTCAAGAGCTTGAAGCCGAGATCCTGCCCCAAAGGCGATGTCGTCATCACCCGCTGGGCGAGCTCGGGCGAAAGCGGAATCTGAATATCGGCTTCATCCATGCTCGAGTATCCAATGTCTCCCTCTCCCTTCAGGGAGAGGGAAGGGTGAGGGTGCTGAGACAGCATCTTGGGATTGTGGCCACCCTCACCAGCAGCTGCAAGCTCGCTTGCATCTGCGACCTCTCCCTGAAGGGAGAGGTGTTACGAATTGACAAGGAACTTTGTGCGGATCAGCGTTATCGGGGGCCTGTTCCGCGTGATTCGCGGGAGGAGGCAGAATGGCGGATGTGCCCGTAGCGTTGCCACGGGTTTGCATCATCGGCGCCGGCTCGAGCGGTATCGTTGCCGCCAAAACGTTTCACGAGCGCGGCATTCCCTTCGATTGTTTCGAAAAGTCCGACCAGGTCGGCGGCAATTGGGTGTTCAAGAACAAGAACGGCCTTTCATCAGCCTATCGGTCGCTCCACATCAACACCTCCAAGACCAAAATGGCCTATTCGGATTTCCCGATGCCGAGAGACTATCCGGATTACCCGCATCATACGCAAATCGCGAAATACTTCTCCGATTACGTCGATCATTTCGGCATCCGTGACTGCATCACCTTCAATACCGGCGTTGCTCATGCGGTGCTTGATGAGGAGCGCACCTGGCATGTCACACTTGAGACGGGAGAGCACCGCGAATATGACGCGCTCGTCGTCGCCAATGGCCATCACTGGGATGCGCGTTGGCCTGAGCCGCCGCTCCCCGGCAAGTTCGATGGCTACGAGCTGCACTCACACGATTACATCGACCCGACAGAGCCGTTCGCGATGCGCGGCAAGCGGGTCGTTATTGTCGGGATGGGCAATTCTGCGCTCGATATCGCATGTGAGCTTGGCCGCAAGGACATGTGCGAGGCGGTCTATCTCTCGACACGCCGCGGCTATTGGGTGATGCCGCGCTATTTCGGCGGGCATGTGCTCGATTTTCCGCTGCCGCATCCAGCGAAAGATCCGCCGCTTTGGCAGCTGATGATGCCGCGCTGGATGATCATGCGCGGCATGCAGGCGCTGATCTCGTTCACGCTCGGCCGCCCGCAGGATTTCGGCTTGCCCAAGCCCGATCATCCGTTTGGCGGCTCGCACCCGGCAATCAGCCAGGATTTCTACAACCGCATCGGCTCCGGCGACGTGATCCCAAAGCCGGCAATCGACCATTTCGAGGGTAGAGAGGTCGTGTTCGCGGACGGTAGCAAGGTTGAGGCCGATGTCGTCATCTATTGCACCGGTTACCGCATCAGCTTTCCATTCTTCGACCGCGCGTTCTTCTCGACCACCGATAATGATGTCGCGTTATGGCGGCGCATCTTGGATCCCAATATCCGCAATCTCTTTTTTGTCGGCCTGCTCCAGCCGTTGTGCGCAGTGATGCCGCTCGCCGAGCAGCAAGCGAAGCTGATTGCCGCTTACCTCAAGGGCAAATATGCGCTGCCTGGTTTCGCCGAGATGGAGGCGGAGCGCCTGCATGAGCATGAGGCCGAGAAGGCGCATTTCGTCAAAAGCGCGCGCCACACGATTGAGGTCGATTGCATTCATTACACTTACGATCTGCGGCGGGAGCTGAAACGCGGCATGAGCCGCGCGGCATTCATCGGCCGTCCGTTGCCGGTTCCGGCCCGCGCGCCCGCCGTGCTGCGTCCCATGGCTGCGGAATAGCGGAACCCCTTGGCGCGCCCTGGGGCGGATGTTACATCCCCGCTCATGAGCATTGCGACCGATCAGGACAAGGAAGCCGCACCCGGCACCGTGCCGCTGGAGCGGATTCGCAATTTCTCCATCGTCGCGCATATCGATCACGGTAAATCGACGCTCGCCGACCGGCTGATCCAGGAGTGCGGCGGCCTCACCGCGCGCGAAATGACGGAGCAGGTGCTCGACTCCATGGATTTGGAGCGGGAGCGCGGCATCACCATCAAGGCGCAGACCGTGCGCCTGCGTTATACGGCCAAGGACGGCGTCACCTATGTGCTCAACCTGATCGACACGCCCGGCCACGTCGATTTCGCCTACGAGGTGTCGCGCTCAATGCGTGCGGTCGAAGGCTCGCTCTTGGTCGTTGATGCGAGCCAGGGCGTCGAAGCGCAAACGCTTGCCAATGTGTATCAGGCGCTCGATGCCGGGCATGAGGTCGTGCCGGTCCTCAACAAGATCGACTTGCCGGCGGCCGAGCCCGCGCGCGTGCGCCAGCAGATCGAAGACGTTATTGGCCTTGATGCCTCGGACGCTGTCGAGATCTCGGCCAAGACCGGGCTTAACATCGACAAGGTGCTCGAAGCGATCGTTCATCGCTTGCCGCCGCCCAAGGGCGAGCGCGATGCGCCGCTCAAGGCGCTCTTGGTCGATAGCTGGTATGACGCCTATCTCGGCGTCGTGGTGCTCGTCCGCATTTTCGACGGTGTGCTGAAAAAAGGCATGCGCGTCAAATTGATGTCGACGGGCGCGGTGCACCCGGTCGATCGCGTCGGCGTCTTCACGCCCAAGGGCCTTGTGGTCGATCAACTCGGCCCAGGCGAGCTCGGGTTCTTGACAGGCTCGATCAAGGAAGTGGCGGATGCCAATGTCGGCGACACGATCACCGATGACCGCAACCCGACCACGGAACCGCTTCCCGGCTTCAAGCCCTCGCAGCCGGTGGTCTTCTGCGGCTTCTTTCCGGTCGATGCCGCGGATTTCCCCAACATGCGCGAGGCGCTGGCGAAACTGCGTCTCAACGATTCAAGCTTCACCTTCGAGACCGAATCCTCCGCCGCGCTGGGTTTCGGCTTCCGTTGCGGTTTTCTCGGCCTGTTACATTTGGAGATCGTGCGCGAGCGGCTTGAGCGTGAGTTCAACATCGAGCTCATTACCACCGCGCCCTCGGTCATCTATCGCATTCACCTCACCAACAACACCATGATCGAGCTGCACAATCCGGCCGACATGCCGGAGGTGACGCGCATCGCCAAGATCGAGGAGCCGTGGATCAAGGCGACGATCCTCGTGCCCGATGAATATCTCGGCTCGGTCATCAAGCTTTGCCAGGATAGGCGCGGCAATCAAACCAATCTTACTTATGCCGGCACGCGCGCCATGGTCGAGTACGAATTGCCGCTGAACGAGGTGGTGTTCGATTTCTATGATCGCTTGAAGTCGGTCTCATCAGGTTATGCGAGCTTCGATTACCATTTGATCGATTACCGCGAGGGCGATCTCGTCAAGATGCAGATCCTGGTGAATAGCGAGCCTTTGGACGCGCTTTCGGTGATCGTCTTTCGCAGCAGAGCCGAGGCCCGCGGTCGCTCGATGGTCGAGAAGCTCAAAGAGCTGATCCCGCAGCATCTTTTCGTCATTCCGGTGCAGGCAGCCATCGGCGGCAAAATTATCGCGCGCGAAACCGTGCGCGCGCTGAGGAAAGACGTGACCGCCAAATGCTATGGCGGCGACATCTCACGCAAGCGCAAGCTTCTCGACCGCCAGAAGGAAGGCAAGAAGAAGATGCGCCAATTCGGCAAGGTCGACATTCCGCAAGAGGCCTTCATCGCAGCGCTC
>JBAQHC010000621.1:0-3701 GCA_049288095.1 Alphaproteobacteria bacterium
GAGGATGACCGTGAACTCGGTCTTCTCCTCAACCGGAGCCGCGGCAGCGCCGCCAGCGCCGGGAGCGGCCGCAACAGCGACCGGTGCCGCCGCCGAAACGCCCCACTTCTCTTCCAGCATTTTCGCAAGTTCCGCGGCCTCGAGCACGGTCAGGCTCGACAGGCTGTCAACGAGTTGGTCTAGATTCGCCATTTTCGCAAGTCCTTTTCAGTTCGAACGGTTCAGTTTCTGTGGAGGCCATAAGGCCATTAAGCGGCATCCTTGGAGGCGTACGCCTGAATGACGCGCGCGAGCTGACCGCCCGGCGTCGACATGAGACGCGCAAGCTTCGAAGCCGGCGCCTGAATTAGGCCGATGATCTTGCCCCTAAGCTCATCGAGCGAGGGCAATGCGGCCAAAGCCTTGACGCCTGCCTGGTCCAGCATGGTCGAGCCCATCGCCCCGCCGAGGATCACGAGCTTCTCGTTGTCCTTGGCGAATGCGACGACAGCCTTGGCCGCAGCAATCGGATCGCTCGATGTCGCGATACCGGTTGGTCCAGTCAAGAGCTTGCCGAGGGGCTCATATTGCGTGCCTTCCAGTGCGATCTTCGCAAGCCGGTTCTTCGCCACTTTGAACGAACCACCGACCGCTTTGATCTTCCGCCGGAAATCGCTGATCTCCTTGACGGTCAATCCGCTGTAATGGGTGATGACCACCACGTTGGTCGATGCAAAGACCTTGTTGAGGCTTTGCACCATCGCGGCTTTCTCGCCCTTATCCACGGCTCTTTCTCCACTCTTTGCGCGCTTTGGTTTCCCATTGCACGCGCCTCACAAAGCCGCAGCCAGACGCGTAAACGCCTGAACCTCGGCGCCTTCCTGTCCCTCGTCATTGGCCGAAACCAATGCTGAGTTATTGGAGGCGCCGCCGAGCCGCCGATTTGCATCGGTCGCTCGCCGTTCGAACCTTTGGCCGAAGCCGTTGGTTCGTTACCCCCATCTATGCAGGCCATTCAATTAAGCCGTCGGAGCGGACCCCTAGGGCGCCTGCAGTCTTGGACAGGTCGAAGAGTCTTCCGATCTCACCCTCACCCTGCCCTCTCCCTGAAGGGAGAGGGTTTCGGTTCACCTCGCCCTTTAGGGAGAGGTCGGTTCGCTTGCGAACCGGGTGAGGGTCAGTTGACCCTCCGTATGCGGATGAGCCGGGCGAACCCGCCTCACCCGAATCTCTTATGCTCCGCCGCCGAGAATGCTCTGCGGCTCGACGCGCACGCCCGGCCCCATCGTGGAGCTGATGGCGATGCGCTTCATATAGGTGCCTTTAGCGCCCGAAGGCTTGGCCTTCGCCACCGAGTCGACAAGCGCGCGAATGTTTTCCGCAAGCTGCGCCTCGGAAAAGCTCGCCTTGCCGACGCCGGCCTGAACGATGCCCGCCTTCTCGACGCGGAATTCGACCGCGCCGCCCTTGGCGTCCTTGATGGCTTTAGTGACATCCATCGTCACCGTGCCGACGCGCGGGTTGGGCATGAGGCCACGCGGGCCGAGCACTTTACCCAAGCGGCCGACAAGGCCCATCATGTCGGGCGTTGCGATGCACTTGTCGAAATCGATCTGGCCTTCTTGAACTTTGGCAACGAGATCTTCCGCGCCGACAATATCCGCGCCTGCTTTCTTTGCCTCTTCGGCTTTCTCGCCCTTAGCGAACACCGCGACGCGCTGCGAACGCCCCGTGCCATTGGGGAGCGAGACAACGCCGCGTACCATCTGATCTGCATGGCGCGGATCAACGCCCAAATTGATCGCGACCTCGACAGTCTCGTCGAACTTCGCCTTAGCGTTTTGCTTCACCAGCTTCACCGCATCGGCAAGCGGATAAAGCTTCTCGCGCTCAATAGTCTTCTTCGCATCGGTGATTTTCTTGCCGTGATGTGCCATCGGTCAGCCCTTCACCTCGAGGCCCATCGAACGCGCAGAGCCGGCAATGATCTTCATCGCCTGCTCAACATCCGTCGCGTTCAAATCCTTCATCTTCGCCGTTGCAATCTCGCGCAGCTGCGCCTGCGTCACCGAGCCCACGAAGTCGCGTCCCGGAGTCTTCGAGCCATCGGCAATCTTCGCCGCCTTCTTCAAGAAGAAAGTCGCCGGCGGCGTCTTGATTTCGAAGGTAAAGCTCTTGTCCGAAAAAACCGTGATCTTAGTCGGGAGTGGTGTACCCGGCTCATAGTCCTTCTGGGTCTTGGCGTTGAACTCTTTGCAAAACGCCATGATGTTGACGCCGCGCTGACCAAGCGCGGGCCCGATCGGCGGAGAGGGATTTGCCTGCCCCGCCTTCACCTGCAAGCTGATATAGCCTTCAATCTTCTTTGCCATTTTGCCCTCTAATTCGGCTTAGCGGTCAGCGACCATTGGACTTGGGGTGGCGCCCCTCGCCCGATCTACCACGATCACCGTCAAACCTTCTCCACCTGGCCGTATTCGAGCTCAACAGGCGTTGCGCGCCCGAAGATCGACACAGCCACTTTCAAACGCGAACGATCCTCATCGACTTCTTCAACCGAGCCCGAGAACGAAGCGAACGGGCCATCCATCACACGGACCTGCTCGCCGATCTCGAACTGGATCGAGGGCTTCGGCCGCTCCACGCCCTCTTGAACCTGGTTCAAGATACGGTCGACCTCAGCCTGGCTCACTGGGATTGGCTTGTTGCCCGACCCCAGAAATCCAGTGACCTTCCCGGTGTTCTTGACCAGATGCCAAGTCTCGTCGTTGAGCTCCATCTTCACGAGCACATAGCCCGGAAAGAATTTGCGCTCCGAATTGTATTTCTGGCCGCGCCTAACCTCGACGACCTCTTCGGTCGGCACGAGGATTTGCTCGAACATATCTTCGAGCCCCTGCGCCTTCGCCTGCTCTTGAATCTGCTCGGCGACCTTCTTTTCGAAGTTCGAATAGGCGTGAACGATGTACCAGCGCATTGCCATTCGCGTCAGCCCCTCAGCTCGCCAGCTTCAAGAGATAACTAACGGCATTACCCAGCACTTCATCGACTAGTAGGAAGAACAGCGCGCAAAGGATCACCATCACGAACACCATGATCGTCGTGACATAGGTCTCCTTCCAGGTCGGCCAGGTGACCTTCCTCACTTCCTGGTTCACCTGCTGCAGGAACTTGAAGGGGCCAACCCGCGGGCGCGCCGGCGCGTCGGCCTCGGAGGCCTCCGCTGTCGGTAACTTGGCGCCCGCTTGTGCCACTTTCTTCTCCTTGGGAGGCGCTGCCTTGGCGCCTTTCTCGGTCTTGGCTGACTTGGTCTTCGTCGTGTTCGTCTTGGCCATTACGGCGTCGTGCTCTTCCCGTTCGGGTTCCAACCGGCGCCCCAATGCCGGTTGGCAGGGGCAGAGGGGCTCGAACCCCCGGCCTGCGGTTTTGGAGACCGCCGCTCTACCAGCTGAGCTATACCCCTAGAGATCTGGCCCTTGCTCGGTTGTTCCACTGCCCTCATAAACCCAAGTGGCGGCTGCACAATTGGCAATCCGCGAGGAGTTCGATGTCGCCAAAACCTCGATCCTTGCGGTGCCTCGCGCGCCATCAACCAATGGCGGCCGATTGGGTCTATCAAAGCGAGCCGGCATGTATAGCCGGAAAAACGGTCAATGCAAGCCTCTTTCGAGGCCCGCAACCGCTCGGTTTGGGGCGAATCCGCCTGATAGATTAAACATGGT
>JBAQHC010000622.1:0-2145 GCA_049288095.1 Alphaproteobacteria bacterium
GTCTGGAACCCCTGACACCGAGGTCGATATACGAGTATACGCCTTGCAATCATCATATTTATCTATGTTCTTGCCACATATTGCCTCCAAAAAAATCGATTTAAAACTTCTGGAGTTATTAAAGCAAAAAGCCAATGCATTAGAAATAACGTCTTCTTTGTTTTGAACCCCGAGAATTTTAAGAATATTGTTTCCCATAAATTACCCCCCCAATTCATTTCGACTATCGCTATACTTCGTAATCATATACAGTTAATACAATATTATATCAAGATTTGTGCGTCTGCGAAGAATAATGATCAATTCGTGTCTTTTCCCCAATTTGCGTTTACCCAAATTCCCTCTCAATGAGTATCTCCTCATAATCACGGAGCGACTCTAAGAGCGCCTTAACAAGCCCATAATCAAAACAGCTCGTCTCTCCCAATCTTTCTTGTAAACCACTTAAAACAAATTTCAATAACTCCTGGGTTATGGGTAGGCCCTTATCATCAAATTCTTTAAGCTCTTCTTGATAGACTTCTTTCTCTTTCTTCATAAGGAATTCGACCAACTCAATATCTTTTGTCGAGGCGTGAGAACCGATCGGATACTTCCCGTCCTTGCCTGCATGTTTTAATACCTTGGTAATAAATTGATGAAACCCTTTTTGGACATCTATTTCGTCCACTTTCCAATTGCCGTTTCGATATTTGAAATTTATTACTGGGGTAAGAATCTCTGAATAGTCGCCACCGAACAGTTCATTCAACTTCCGTTTTTCATCCCAAGAAAAGAAAGGTAGTCTTAGGAGTTTCTTTAAGGTAAATCCCTTTTTCAGGATCGGGTGATCGGAAATAAGCTTTGTTAGGAATTGGTAAACGGCCCCCTTCTTTATCAGGACGATATAGACTTTCATGAGGGTTCCTTTCCGGGCTGTATTGCCTTCAAATATTGCAAACCTTATGCCAGAACCAGGTATCTTGAACTTCTGGATTTCAAAAAGTTTGGCTATTCGGCGATTTGTGGAGGAGTTTTCCTCTTTCCATTTGGATAATACCAGAATCAACTTAGCCATCGACTGTGCCATAAAGGAAGGAGATGAGATTTACCTCTATGACTGGAAGACAGGAAAGAGCCTGTCTGAAGATCTTTCTATCCAACTCTGCTGTTACGCCCTTTATGCTATGGAGAAATAGCATATTCATCCTGAATCACTCAAGATCATTAAGTATAACCTCTCTTTTGACAAGTCCAATTGATTTTAATAACCCATGGTGAGGTTGAAGTTACTAAGGGATCCATCAAGGGAAGCATTGAGGATATGCAGTCTCTTTTAATGGATGTTGGGAGTAATGTCCCTTTGGAGGAGGAGAGGTTTAGGAGGGTGGAGGATGATCGGGTCAGTTTGAGGTGCAATTATAGAAGAGTTTGCAGGATTGAAGGTGAAATTCTTCAGTTACGGAGGTTCTAATCTTAGTCCCCAGGTTGTTGCCCTTTCAACAAAATTAATTAGTTATAAAATTTTAAGCCCCAAGTTTATTGTGCGTAGACTGGTACATAATAGTCTTACTTGCTCCAATTCTACTCTCTTCTACTCTTATTCTTATTGACACCTTGTTCTCAATTTTGTACGATTCGATAATTAAAGTACGCAATATTGCCCTTTAAAATAACGGAGGAATCTCCTACATGAAACATATTGAATACCCTCTAATGAAGAAGCCTCAACCACCAAGATATCAGATTCACCGCTTCTGGACTAGGAAGAGAGCCAATGAAGGATGGGAGTACGTAAAAGCATATTCTAAAGAAAATGAAATAATCTTAGATCCATTCTCCGGGAGTGGAATTTATCCGCTTGAAGCTGTGAGAATTGACAGAAAAGCCATTGCTAATGACGCTGATCCAATGGCAGTGTTTATCACTAAGGCTACACTTCTCCAAGTTGATATTCCAAAGATAGAACAGACTTTTCAACAAATAAAAACTCAAGTCAAAGATAAAATCTCGGACTTATATCTTACGGAGTGTAGTAAATGCAAGAAGTACACGCCCATTAATGTAACAGTCTTCCAAAAGGACGACAGAGACCCTAAGATTTATCATCCGAAGCAGATCAGATATATCTGTAAATACTGCGGTAGTAAACAAATGAGAGTACCG
>JBAQHC010000623.1:0-4514 GCA_049288095.1 Alphaproteobacteria bacterium
GACGCTGAGTTTGCAGCTATCCCTCCCCTCACCCCTCCCAGAGGGAGGGGGATTGATGTGTTGGCGAGAGACCATCAGCGCGTGCGGTAGAACATCCAGGGACCGATAAGGGCCGTGCCAGTTACGCGCTCGGTCCAAGCCGGTGCTTCGTCGTGGCGGTGCGCAAGTGTCGCACCCGCCGTCGGATCGGCCCTGTCCCCCGCCCAAACGGTGCAAGTGACTGCGAAGGCACGGCAAAAGCTGGCGTCCGCGAAATCGAGCGTCTCGGTCGATGTGCGGCGCGCGCCGTGGCTGATGAGCGCGTGCAGGCGTGCGCAGCTTTCGTTGACCGAAAGGCGGGCCTCGTAAATCTGGTTGCGCGCGAGCCAGGCGACCGCAATCTGCGCCTCTTCGCCTTCTTCACCGGCGGCCGCCCAAAGCGAGCGCACCAGCCGGTTCATCTCATCGATGCCCATTTCACGCCCTACACGGTCCCCATAGCCCACCGAGTTTCGGCGCAACGGCTTCACGCTACAAATCAAAACGTGCGCATTTCGAATACTTGCACTCATAGGTTGCGATCTGGTTGCGGGATTACTGATCACAGGTAAAGCGCCTGCTTGGCAGGCGCCCCACGGCCGCGCGTAGCGCTGAGCTGGTAGACAGCGACATTGAGGGGGCTGGGCGGCGGGCCGCCGAAATCGGCGGTAACTTGGGCGGCGGGATAGGTGACGGCGCCGGCCGTTGCCGACAGGGTCCGAACCACCGCGCCCGACACATTATATATGTCGACCTCGTAGGCCTCCTTCGCCTCGCCGAGCGGCACCTCCACCTGATCCCAATCATCCCCACCAATTCGCGTGCGCCTGATCCATGTGATCGTGATGTTACCGCTTGCGGCTTTGATGCCCCGCACTTCCGTTGGCGAGTAGCAACGCGATGGCACCAGCGCGAATGTGTGCGATGCGCTCACATAGCTGGGATCGCCGAGCGATTTCTGCGCCGGGCCGAATTGATAATTGAGCGATAGGCCGGCTTCGGCGTCGTTGAGCCCGATCGTGACGATCGCCTCATCGAGCAGCACAAAGGGCGCGCCCGCTGCGACCGGATTGCGCATTGCGCCTTCCGTACCGAGTTGGCCGCGCAAGAGCGTCTTGAGCAGATATTGGTCGGGACCCGTGACATCGGCCTCGACGAATTGAATGACTTCCCATTCGCCATCGGCGTTCTGCACCGCGCAGGCATTTGCGCCGCCAAGCACGTCGAGCTCATCCGCGCTGGCAAGACCGCCCGAGAACACCTGCAGCCAAATCGTGTTGCCGTTGTCCCAACGATCCTTGGGTCCGGCATAAAGCGCCGACAGCAGAACACCTGAGATGGCGGGGCGCGCGACGAGAGTCTGCAGCGCGTAGCCTGAGGTCGCAGCGCTCTTATAAAGCGCTTCCTTGCCCGGCCAAGGCGATGCGCCGATTGCCACATAACCGGCTTCGCCATCCGCCGAGCTTGGCAGCAGCGGAATATCCAGGAAGTAGATCACGCCGCGCCCGAAGCTGACGACCGGCTTCAAGCCCGCGGTACGGAACGGACCTGGTGGGGCGGCATAAACGCTTTTGTCGATCGAGACCGCTTGCACTTCGCGGTCCGTGCCGTCATTGAGCTGCGTGATCTTCAATTTGAACGCGCGAGCGGGCGTAACGAGATCGACGATATCGCCTGGCTCGAGCGCCAATTGCGACAGCGGCAATTTGAACTTCGCGGTTTCGCGGCCAGCCCATGCCGCTTGCAGCAAGGTATCGGCAATCGATTGCGCATCACTCTGTTCCATCACGAGCGGCGCGACCGTATCGAGCACGCGGTCTGACGCGCCGGTGAGCTTGTGCGATTCAACCGCGGCTACGCGATATTCCGCATCGACCTCGACATAAGACAGCCGCGCGGTGGCGGGCAATTCGCTTTCCTGCGCGCGTGTGATCGCATAAGGCGGATTTTGATCGTCGGCCGCGAGATTATCTTTGATGATGCTCGTTTCAGCCGCGTCCGCGCGGTCGCGGAAAACGATCAAGCCCTCAGATTCAACTGCGTCGAAGTGATACGCGGCCGCGAGCGGCTCGATGGCCGAGCGCGCCGACATTGGCGTGTCGATGATATAACCCGTGACGAGCCCTGAAAGCGCCGAGCTATCGACAATATCGGCGTCCGTGCCAGCCAGCTCGCCTACGAGCTCATTCAGCGGCACAGCGCCAATGCGCCCGTTGAGCCAATGACCGCAACGCCAATTCGGCCCGTCGCTCCACACAAGCGTGCGCACCGGAAAATCCGGATAGGGCCGCGCATCCCAGGTCCAGCAGAAAGCGCGCGATGTATCGATCATCGGCGCGTGATAGGCGGTCGATGTCGGGTTGTTGCCCGCCGCCGCGCGCCAATAGCCGAGCACGGCTTCGAGATAGCGCCGCTGCATGAGATCATCGCGGTCGCCATTCGAGTAATAGGGCAAGCCGCTCTCGCTCGATTTGGCGTCGAAGAAGAGATTTGGCTCGTTCGCACCTTTATCGATAGCGGGGCAGCCGACTTCGGAAAACCAAATCGGCTTGGATTGCGGCACCCAGCTTGTGTGCGTTCCCGATTCAACGCCGCCCGGCCGGTCGTAATGTAAATTCGCCCACCAGCTGCGAATGTCCTTGGTGCGGAACACCCACGGCTTGCTGTAAGCGCCGTCGGCTATTGGCGTTCGCGTTTGAGCGTCGCGCGCCCCCGAGCTTGCGTAATACCAGGCATAGCCCTCGCCGCCTTCGACATTGGTCTGCAGATAGGCGCGGTCATGCACATTATGAAAACCGGCGAGATAATCCGCGTGCAGCTGGCCCGAGCGCCAATCCGAAAGCGGATGATAGAGATCGATCGCGACCGCATCGATGTTTGAATCCGACCACAGAGGATCGAGATGGAAGATCGCATCGTGCGATCCGTCCGCGGGCTGATGGCCGAAATACTCGCTCCAATCCGCGCCGTAGCTGATCTTGACGCCCGCTCCAACAACGCCGCGTACATCGGAGGCGAGGGTCTTGAACGCGCTGACCGCCGGATAGCTCATGCTCGCGCCACGGCAGGTCGTCAGCCCGCGCAACTCGGAGCCGATGAAGAAGCCCTGCACGGCATTGCTCGCAATCACCGTGTTGGCGAGCGCGGCGAGCTTGGCGTAGTGCAGAATGAAGCGCCGATAACCCCAATCCGTGCCGCCCGTGTAGGTCACGGTTTGCGCGCCGGTGTCGACCGCGAAATTGCTCGCGGCGGCGGAACCGAAGAACGCGTTCACCTGCGCCGTCGCGGTCGCCGTTCCGTAAGGCGAACCGGTTTGGCCCGGCGCCGGTGTGCAAGTGATCCGTCCGCGCCAGGGAAATGCTGCCTGTTCCGTGCCGCCATAAGGATCGGTTAGTCCGTTCCCGGACGGAATATCCATCATCAGGAACGGATAAAGATAAACCGCGATGCCCCGCGCGCGCAGCTCGGTGATGGCTTGCAGGATCGCGATGTCGGCCGGCGTGCCGCCGAAATTGGGCCGGCCTTCGCCGTCGCGGCTGACAAGATGCGCCGAAGCGCGTGACACGCCATCAACCGCCCAGGAAAGCGGATAAGTCGTCTTATTGACGATTTCGACGCCCGGCTTGATCTGGCAATTGCCGGCGCGCAAATCCGAACCAAACCAGCAGACGACCAGCGTCACTGCTTTTACATTCGGCAAGAGCTGTGTCAGCTGATCAAGCGAGGCAAGAAAATCCGGACCGCCGGAGGAGTTGTTGACGTTCTCGGGCGCAGAAGTACCGCCGCCGAGATCGCGATAAACCGCATCGGTTGCAGTGACGAATTCGCCTGTGCCAGGCCCAAGCGCAACGGCGCTGGCAAGCTTTTCAAGCGCTTGCTCATCCGTGCCTTCGAGCGGACGAAACACCTCGAACTGCAGCTGCGGCACTCTGTTGCCGAATTGATCGAGCGGCAGATCCTCGAACACGACATAGGCAAGGCCCAGATAGGCCGGCGCATTGCCGGCCCCTTCAATCGCCTCGATGGTGGCGTCCGGCGCCTGATCCTCCGTGCCCTGATAAACCCGCATGGTGAAGCCCGTGGCATCGAGCGCCTGCCCGTCGGCCCAGATGCGCCCGATGCCGGCAATCGGCCCCTCACAGAGACCAACGGCAAACGAGATCGAGTAAGCGTAATCGGTTTCGGTGACTCGCGCACTGCCTCCGCCACCTTTGCCACCGACCTTCTGCGTGCGCGTCGTCTTGGTTTCAAGAAACCGAGATGCCCAAATAATCTGCCCGGCCAGGCGCGCGCGGCCATAAACGCGCGGGATCGCGGCGCCCTCTTGCGAAGCCTGCAATTGAATTTCGGCAAGACGCGGGCCTTGCACATTGCGGCTCTGGCTGCCGACGAGGAAGCGATTGTCGACGAAATTGCCAAGCGCTCCGCCAAGTGCGCCGCCGATCGCCGCGCCGGAGATCGTTGCACCGAACAAACTGAACGCAGTGGGGCCGAGA
>JBAQHC010000624.1:0-1661 GCA_049288095.1 Alphaproteobacteria bacterium
TATCGGCCCGCAGCGCGGGATCGGCCCATTGCTTGCGTAGATCGGCGGCGGACGGATAAAGCGTGCGGACTTTCTCCGCCGCATAATCTGAAAATCGAACGACGCGGAGTTGCCTGCCGTCAGGATCGAGCTCGTAGACGAGGTGAGCGGCAATTTCGACGTAGCCGCCGTCGAAATAGAGCTTGCGACGCTGGCCTTCCGAGTCATCCGGAAGCTCGGGCGTCGTGCTATCTTCTTCTTCGCTAACGACGGTGTCCGTCTCTGTTATCTGCGAGATAATTTCGCCGGTCTCACTCATCTCTTGTTCGGTGATGTATGCGGGCTCGCCATCGAAGTCAGGATCGGCGAAAAGGCGAGTCGCGGAGCCGGTATAATCGAGAATATTACAGTAAAGCTTACCGTAGTCGTCGCGTACGCGGGTGCCTCGACCGATGATCTGCTTGAACTCCACCATCGAGTTAACCACCCGGGCAATGACGATATTCTTGCAGGTCGGGATATCGACGCCCGTCGTGAGCAACTGCGACGTGGTCAAGATCACCGGCGTCGTGGTTTCCAGCTCTTGAAATTTGCTTAAGTGGCCACGCCCCACCGGGCCTTCTTCCGAAGTCACGAGGCATACATAATCCGGGAATTGCTTCACGAGGTCGTCGTTCAGATTGTTGAGCGTGCGGCGCATCTCATCGGCATGTTCCTGATCGACGCAAAAGACGATCGTTTTTGCATATCGATCTTACTTCTTTAGAAAGTCGGTGAGATTGCGGGCGATCGCTTCCGTCCGAGCTTTCAGCGCTACCGCGCGCTCGAAGTCCGCCGTTTGATACTCGTTGTCGGGAATTTCTCGTCCATAGCGATCCAGGTCGCCTTGGCTCGGCCGCCATCCCGCCGCGTCCCATTCGGTGATGATGCGGTGAACTCGATAGGGTGCTAAAAAGCCATCCTCAATGCCTTGCCGCAGGCTGTAAGTGTAAATCGGGTTGCCGAAGTATCGATAAGTGTCGCGATTGTCCTTCCGCAGCGGTGTCGCGGTCATGCCCAACTGATACGCCGGTTGAAAGTACGTTAAGATCTCGCGCCAGTTGCTTTCGTCCTTGGCGCTGCCGCGATGGCACTCGTCGACAATAACCAAATCAAAGAAGTCCTTCGGATATTCCTTATAGAGTCCGGGACGGCGCTCATCCTTGGCGATCGCCTGGTAAATCGCGAAATACATTTCTCGGCCCTTGTTGACCTCGCCGTTCTCAATCTTCCAGCGCGCGTCGCCGAACATCGTGAACATCTTATCCTTGGGATCATCGATCAAAATATTTCGGTCCGCGAGGTAGAGAATCTTTGGCCGGCGGTGTTCACCGGTGCGATTCCAGCGCGTGCTCCAGAGCTTCCAGCAAATTTGAAAAGCCACGGCGGTTTTGCCGGTTCCCGTCGCCATGGTGAGCAGGATGCGCTTTTTGCCTTGCAGCACCGCTTGCACCGCGCGGTTGATGGCGATCTCTTGATAGTAGCGCTGTCCCTTGCCAATGGCGGCGTTGGCCGGCGTCAGGAGTCTATTCGCCGTTTCGTCGACTATCTGTTCAGAAGCACGGAAGCGCTGCCACAATTCGGCTGGTTTGGGGAATGAGTCGAGTTCCCGTTCCTGGCCTGTCGTATAATCGAACTCGACG
>JBAQHC010000625.1:0-5578 GCA_049288095.1 Alphaproteobacteria bacterium
TGTTTCGTTCGTCTTGCTGCTCTGGGCGGCGATGACAGCGGCGCGCTTCGTTTCCGATCGGATCAAGACGGTCGCCCAACTGACGCCGACGCTGCAAATCCTTCTCGGCAAGCTCACCCAATTCGTGTTCATCGCCTTAGCGGTCGTGTTGGCTCTCCAAGTTATGGGCATACCGCTCACCGCCTTCGCGATCTTTGGCGGTGCGATTGGCCTCGGCGTTGGCCTCGGCCTGCAAAAGGCTGCTTCCAACGTCATCAGTGGTTTCATGCTGCTGATGGACAAATCGGTTAAACCCGGCGATGTCGTTTCGGTCGGCGACACATTCGGGTGGGTGACCTCGCTCGGCGGTCGCTATGTCGGTGTCAGGACAAGAGACGGTATCGAACACCTAATCCCGAACGAAGTGTTCGTCAGCCACGGGGTCGAGAACTGGTCCTACACCGAGCGCGCCGTCCGTCTGAAGCTGCCGTTCGGCATCTCCTATGCCTCGGACCCGCATGCGGCGATTGCGGTGGCGATCGCGGCAGCCAAGACAATCGAGCGGGTGCTGAAATACCCGGAGCCGACCTGCCTGCTCACCAGCTTCGGCGACAGTGCGATCAATCTTGAGCTTCGAATTTGGATCAACGATCCGGAGAACGGCGTTGGCAACGTGAAGAGCCAGGTGTTCCTAAAGCTCTGGGACGGGCTCAAGGCGAGCGGCATTCCCATTCCCTTCCCGCAACACGATCTGCACTTCGATGGTCCGATCGAAGTAAGAATTGCTGACGGGAGCGCGCGAACTTCGCCGGCTTAGCGGCTGGCGAGGATTTCGTCCGGATAGATGAAGCCTGCTACGCTGTTCACGCGGCCGCCCCAATGCGTGCCCGGGATCCACCAGAAATTCACGCGGCTCCAGTCATTGGCCGCCGAAACGTCGCGCACCGGTGTGTCCTTGTTGATCTCGCCGCGCCCGAGCCAGTTCGAATGATCGACGATGATCGTGCGGCTGTCGACGATCTTGCGCACGACCGCCACGTGGCCACGCCGGTCGGGGCCCGAAAGCACCATAACGGCGCCGACTTCAGGCGTCGAACCGCGGCGGTAGTGGCCAGCCGCCTTCGTCCACCAGCGATTGGCATTACCGTAAATTTCGATGCCGCTTTCACGGCGCGCATAGACGACACACTGCAGCGGCGTGCGGGCGCGGATCACGTGAGGCGTGCCGTAGTCGAAATTGTCGCCCGAGACTGTGACCTGATGCTTTTCCGAATTGCGAGTTCCGGACTGCTCATAAGAGGCCGGATAGCTCGATTCGTCCCGCGAAACATCGTAAACGCCATGGCTGGTCGCGCACGCCGAAACCAGCGCAAGCGGAGCCAAGCACACCAAACGCAATCGCAAACGCGGCAACATTTGACACCCAAAACGCAACGCAACAACGCAGGGTACGAGTGCAATGCTGGGGCCAGTCGCTCAAAACGCGTTTAAACCATCTCCTCGCATTTAAACCAAGTTCGCGCGCCAATTCGTTACGGCGCGCTCGCGCTTTACCTTAACGATGATGCATTCTGAAACGGGAGTGCTTGAGTTTCAGCGCTCGCGCGAAGGCGGATAATCGTGCAGTTGGCCTCGATCATCGAGGATCGAGAGCTCGCCTTGCACGTTAAATATGTGCCCGCGCGACGCGCTAACCTTACCGAAGCCGCCCGGAATATCGATGACAAAATTTGGCAGCGCGAGGCCGGAAATTTGACGTTTCAAATTTGAATAGATTTCCTGCGCTTCCTCTAGCGGCACGCGAAAATGGGCGGTTCCCGGCGCCAAATCCATCTGATGGAGGTAATAGGGCTTGATCCCGAGCACTGTCAGCGCGCGAAACAGCTCGCCGAGTGTACCGGCGTTATCGTTTACGCCGCGGAGCAAGACGCTCTGCGAAAGAAGTGGGATGCCTGCCGATCGCAACCGTGCTATCGCCTCGCGAGCATCGTACGAAAGCTCCCGCGCATGATTAACGTGCAAAACGACATAGATGGTCTTCTCGTGGGATCTGATCGCATCAACGAAATCGTCGGTGATGCGCGCAGGTTCGGCAATCGGCACGCGCGTATGCCATCTGATGATCTTGACGTGTTCAACGGCTTCAAGGCGCCGCGTGATCGAGCGTGCAATGCGAGTAGGTACGATGAAAGGATCGCCGCCGGTTAGGATTACCTCCCAAATCTCGCTGTGGCTCGTGATGTAATTAAGCGCAGCTTCAAGAGTTTCGCCCGCGAGCGGCGCCTCCCCGCCGGGTCCGACCATCTCGCGCCGGAAGCAAAACCGGCAATAGACCGGGCAAGCGTGAACGAGCTTCAACAGAACACGATCAGGGTAGCGATGGACGATGCCTTTCACTGGCTCGTGCGCGTGATCGCCAATCGGGTCGGCCATCTCCTCCGGCGCGGTCTCAAGCTCGTGTGCGTGCGGCAGGAACTGGCGTGCGATGGGGCCGGCGGGATCATTTGGGTCGATGAGCTCTGCGAGGGTCGGGGTGATTGCCACGGCATAGCGCTCAGCAACCTCATCGAGCGGCGCGCGATCCTGCCCGCGCAAAAGTCCTGCTGCCTCTAGCGCGTCGATTGTTTTGAGAGTGCCTGTCGTCATCGTGCGTCTATTGCCCGAGCGGAGGGGCGGGCGTCCAGAGCACATCGTTGATATCGCGCGCATCGGTTGCGAGCATCACCAGCCGGTCGAAGCCGAGCGCAACCCCTGATGCCGGCGGCATATGGGCGAGAGCCGCGAGAAAATCCTCATCGAGCGGATAGCGCTCTTTATATATCCGCTCCTTCTCGTCCATTTCGGCTGTGAAGCGCCGGCGCTGCTCCTCAGCATCGTTGAGCTCACCGAAGCCGTTGGCGATCTCAACGCCGGCAACATAAATCTCGAACCGCTCGGCAACTCTTGGGTCGCGAGGCGAGGCACGCGCGAGCGCAGCCTCGGGCCGGGGATATTCGTCCAGGATGATAATGCCCTCTCGCAGATTGGGCTCGATGCGCTCCTGAAGCACCCGGCTAAAGACATCGGACCATGAGTCCGACTCCCGAACCGAAATGCCGGCCTTGCGTGCGTCAGCGGCTAAGGCATCACGCCGGCCGGCGCCGCGCGGCTCAACGGTCGCCAACAGATCGATGTCCGCATAGCGCGCGAATGCCTCTGCAACCGTTACGCGCTGCGGCGCCACCGAGATATCCGCGGCGCGGCCGCGACTACGAAGCGTGTTCACCCCGGCGATTTGGGCTGCAAGCCGGATTATATCGATCGCGTCCGTGATAACGGTCTCATAGGGCGCGCCGGCGCGGTACCATTCGAGCATGGTGAATTCAGGGGCATTGAGTGGCCCGCTCTCACGCCCCCGGAATACCCGGGCCAGCTCATAGATCTTGGTCTCGCCGGCGGCCAAAAGCTCTTTCATGGCAAACTCGGGCGAGGTGTGGAGATAAAGAGAGTGGGGTTGGCCGGAGGCATCTCTAACCTCGGCCCGGACAGCATGAAGATGCGCCTCATTGCCGGGGGAGACCACAAGGCTCGAGCACGCCGTCTCGACGAAGCCCTGGCCGTCGAAATGGGCCCTGATAGCGGCGGCGATCCGCGAGCGGGCGATTAGCCGCTCCCGGCGGTCGCGGTGCCGGTCGGCCCGCCAGAACGGCGAGGGCGCCATCTTGATCCTCCTTGCGCCCAAGACTATCACGTCGCGGACGAGTCCCGGGCGCCGGGACCACATGGTTAAGGATTAGGCTTTGGTCAAGATCATCGCGAGCAGCGTACGCAAGGGCAACGTCCTCGAGCTGGAGGGCGGCAAGCTCTATGTGGTTCTCACGGCGGAAAGCTTCTTTCCGGGCAAAGGCACGCCGACCACACAAATCTCGATGCGCCGGATCAGCGATGGCGTGAAAACGGTCGAGCGCTACAAGACGACCGAGCAGGTGGAGCGCGCCTTCGTCGACGACCACACCTACAACTATCTCTATGAAGATGCAGATGGCTTTATCTTCATGAACCCCGAGAATTTCGAGCAGGTCACCGTGCCCAAGGACATCGTCGGCGAGCAGGGCGTCTATCTCACGGAAAATATGCAAGTGACATTGAGCCTGCACGAAGGCAACCCGATCGCGATCGAGTTGCCGCAGCGCGTGACGCTCGAAGTGACGGAGACCGAGCCTGCGCTCAAAGGCCAGACGGCTTCGTCCTCGTTCAAGCCCGCGATCTTGTCGAATGGTGTGCGCACGACCGTGCCGCATCACATCGTGCCCGGAACGAAGATCGTCGTCTCGACCGAAGACGGCTCTTACGTCGAACGCGCGAAGAGCTAGGGCGACAGTCCCAGAGTGCACGCACTAAATTTGCGATTGCCCCAGGCGTGGCTCTGTCCCAGCCAGCAGCCGCCGAATGTTGGCACGATGGCGCACAATCACATAAATGCTACCTGCAATCACCAGTAACCGATAGGGCAACGGTTGCTCCAAGCCGCAGATGAGGGCGATCGCAGTCAACGCCGCTAGCATCGAACTCAGGGAAACAATCCGAAAAATAGCCAGCACAACGCCAAAAACCGTCAAGGCACCTAAACCTACTGGCCAAGACATCGCTAGCAACACGCCTAGCCCCGTCGCAATGGATTTGCCGCCTGTAAAATTCAACCAAATCGAACGGCTATGCCCAAGCAACACGGCAAGTCCGGCCAGGCAAACAGCCCAAGGCATAAAGGTTTGCAGATCAAGCGCTGTCGGTGACGTGACGGACGGCAATGTGTAGAGCCAAGGATAAAACCAGCGGACGAAGACGATCGCCGCCGCACCTTTCAGCACATCGACCAGGAGCACCACCAACGCAGGCCATTTCCCCAGGGTTCGCAATACGTTCGTTGCCCCAATGGATTTGGAGCCATGTTCTCGGATGTCGATGCCCTTGAGCAGTTTCCCCGCCAGATAGCCCGTGGGCGTAGAACCGAAGAGATAAGCGATCGCCAATCCGGCCACACTCGCTATCCCGAAAACCATGGGGGTTCACCTCGACGCGCAGCGATCCTGCTTTGCGCGTTAATGGGTCCGCGCCTTAGTCAAACATCCGCGCCGGATGAATTGCAGTTCTACGCCTTTTGGGGCCCCGGCTTGCCGTCCTCGACCACCCAGCTATTGAGCGTCGAGATCGCCGCCTTAGGATCTTTCACGTCAGAAACAACGCGGAACGATGCGGTCATCTTGCTCGGCGACACGTCGAGCAAAGAATAGCCGCGCTTGCGGCTCTCGAAGAAGTGGACGTGCGGGTTGTCCCGCATATGGCTCATGAACGTATCGTAAGATGGGCCGTCCGAGCTGATCGAGGTCCCGACAAACTCCGTCGCGATCGTCGGCGATTTGGAATCCTTGGCGTCGAGCTTCAGCTCATTGGCCCAAAACGAGTGGATATCGCCGGTCACGACAACGGGATTTGAGACGCCACTTTGATGGATATGCTCGAACAGCCGGGCGCGGCTCGCCGGATAGCCATTCCAATCATCGGTCCAATAACCGAACTCGCCCGTAGGGGCTTTCTGCCTGAACGGCGCCATGAGTACGTC
>JBAQHC010000626.1:0-16010 GCA_049288095.1 Alphaproteobacteria bacterium
CTCCCCCTCTGGGGGAGGTTAGGAGGGGGATAACAACGTACACTGACGTTCACTATCATCCCTCCCCCTCGCCCCTCCCATAGGGAGGGGGACTGAGAAACGATGGTTGCATCTTCCGCTACAGCTATTGTGTAAGAAGCGTGGGACATGATGGTCGACATCGTCTACATCCGTAAGGAACTGATCCGGGCGTGGCGCACTACCGTGGAGGCGGTCGCCGCCGAGCGCAAATTCCTGGGACGCGTCACCCTTCCGCCGTTCGATCCGGAAAACAATTTCGCGCTCAAAATGATCGAAAACAACTGGCCGATGTATTGCGCGATCGCAGGTGAAGAGGTCGTTGGTTGGGCCGACATCACGCCTTCGGACATTCCCGAGTGCGCGCACAGGGGCACGTTCGGAATGGGCGTGAGCGCTCAACATCGCGGCAAAGGAATCGGCAGCAGACTGCTTGAGGCATGTCTTGCGCACGCACGCAAGATCAACCTCGCAAAGGTCGAGCTTACGGTGTACACGAACAATGCCGCGGCCATCGCGCTTTATCGCAAATACGGATTTACCGAAGTCGGCGTAAGACGCGACTATAGGCGGCTTGACGGCATCACCTATGATGAGCTGCTTATGGACCTGTTCCTGGACTGAGCGGGAGAGCAAGTCGGGCGTTATGCCTGAAGCAATTCAACCAGAGCAACGAGCTCCCCGCGCGTGCGGCGAATGCGGCCTGTGCTGCAAGCTTCTGGCTATTGGCCAGCTGCAAAAGCCGGCCGGCCATTGGTGCCAGCACTTCGCAATCGGCAAGGGCTGCAAGATCTACGATCAGCGCCCTGCCGCCTGCCGCAGCTATCAATGCGTTTGGACGATGATGCACGCGTTCGGCGAGGAGTGGCGGCCTGATCGTGCAAAGTTCTTGATGGATGCTGGCGAGGGCCAAATTGTCATCTGTCCCGATCCCGGCACACCGGATGCCTGGCGCCGCGAACCGTTCTACTCGCGTATCAAGGCGCTCTCCTCGCGCGCGAGCCGGCCCTTCACAATGGTCTTGGTGCGCCAGCGCGGCCGCATGATCGTCGTGTTTCCCGAGACGGAGATCGATCTCGGGCCCGAGCGCCCGGATATGGAGATTCGATCCGGCTATGAAGTCCGCGAAGGCCGTCCCGTGCCATACGCCTATTTCCGTGCCAGGCCCGCCGAATAGCAGAAGGCGTCATCCGCGCTGGACGCCGCAGCCCCAAGCTGCGATTCTTCAAATGCACCCACGTCACCTCAGGAGCTGAGATTGACAACCACCGGCGACATCGGCCTTGACACTCCGCGCGCATGCGGCGGCTGCACCTTGTGCTGCAAGATCTACGCGCTGCCGATCTTCGATAAACCTGCGGGCAAGTGGTGCGAGCATTGCACGCCGGGCAAAGGCTGCGGAATCTACAGCGCGCGTCCCAATCCATGCCGATCCTTTCAATGCATGTGGACCGTTGCAGCAGCGCTCGACGAGAAGTGGCGTCCGGACAATGCGGGTTTCGTGATCGCCGCAAATGATATGCACGTTTATGTCGACGTCGATCCGGACAAGTCAGACGCATGGCGTAGACAGCCCTATTACTCGCAGCTCAAGGCTTGGTCGAACCGAAACCGGCCGCGCTTTCTGACCGTCGTTGTGCGCACCCCCACCGAATCTATCGTCGTTTTCCCGGAAACCGAAATCGCCCTGGGACCACCGCGCGAAGGCGTTGAAATCCGCTCGGGGTACCAAATGCAGAATGGCAAGCTCCGGCCTTATGCGCATTTCGACGAGCAACCGAATTGAACGCTTCTGTCCCAAAGCCGTGCGGGCCGTGCGGCCTATGCTGCAAGCTGATTAAGGTCGATGAGCTGAACAAGCCCGCAGGCCAGTGGTGCGCCCACTATGCACGCGGACAGGGCTGCACGATTCATGCGCAGCGACCGGCGCTTTGCGTTGGCTTCCAATGCGGCTGGAGTATGCGGAGCGAATTGGATGAGCAATGGCGTCCGGACAATTCGAAATTCATTCTGCTCACGCCTGAAGGGCAGCTGATCGTTCAGTGCGATCCGGGCTTGGCCGACGCCTGGCGCCGCGCGCCCTATTATTCGCAGATCAAGAAGTGGTCAGGGCGCAACTCGGAAAACTACATTACGGTTATCGTGCGGACACGCGGGCACATGATCTTTGTGTTTCCGGAAGCCGACATCGATATTGGCCCTCACGTAGAAGGCGTGCCCGTCGACTCCGGCTACCAATTGACCGGCGGCAAAATGATACCTTACGCGCGCTATGTAGCGGCGCCGCGGAAATCGGTTCAGTTGTAATGGGAAGCACAAGCGCCGCACCGATCGTCATTGCAATCGACGGCCCGGCCGCCTCGGGCAAGGGCACGCTCGCCAAGCGCATCGCTCAAAAGTATGGCTTTGCGCATCTCGACACCGGCAAGCTCTATCGGGCGGTGGCTTATCTCGTCTTTGAAGCAAGTTGTGATCCTAACGACAGAGAGGCCGCGATCGACGCCGCCGAAAGGATTACGCCGGAACTGCTCTCGCTGCCAGCCCTATCGGGCGCAGAGGTGGGCCGGGCTTCATCAATTGTCGCCGCCATTGGCGAGGTGCGCACAGCGCTTCTTGCGTATCAGCGCAATTTCGCGGCGCATCCACCCGGCGGAAGGCACGGCGCGGTGCTCGATGGGCGCGATATCGGCTCGGTCATTTGCCCTGGCGCCACGGTTAAGCTCTTCGTAACCGCGCGGCCCGAAGTGCGGGCGCGCCGCCGGTTCCTGGAACTTCAGGCCCTAGGTAGCCCCTTGAGCGAAAACGAGATTCTCGCCGACATCAAAGAGCGCGATGCCCGCGACAGCTCCCGCAAAGATGCGCCGCTGATCCAAGCGCCCGGGGCCTACTTGCTCGATACCAGCGATTTGAGTATAGAGGCCGCGTTCGCGGCGGCCTGCGCGATCATCGAGGATCAGCTGAACTCTGGTGCGGCTTTAGGGCGGAAACCCTAGCCTCTGCACTTTTTGGTTTATCTCCATATCAGTCTCCCCGAAGCCGCCAGCATGCCGCGGATCGGGATCAACTTGCCTGGAGCAAACCTTCAGGAAGACCGGCGGAGACAACCGACGGCCAGAAAATAGATGACGATTTTAGGAGCTTGAATGGCAGAGCCGCGCACTGACAGTCTCAATCCAACCCGCGCCGATTTCGCGGCGCTTTTGGAACAAAGTTTTATCGAACGCCCAGCGACCGAAGGCAAGGTCGTCAAGGGCCGGGTGATCGGGATCGAAAAAGATCAAGCGATCATCGATGTGGGATTGAAGACCGAAGGGCGGATCGCTCTTAAGGAATTTGCCGGGCCCGGGCGCGATGCAGCGCTCAAGATCGGCGATGAGGTCGAGGTTTATCTCGAGCGCGTCGAGACCGTGATGGATGAGGCGATCCTCAGCCGCGATAAAGCGCGGCGCGAGGAAAGCTGGAACCGGCTCGAAAAAGCATTCGAAAAAGCCGAGCGCGTGACCGGCGCGATTGTCGGGCGCGTCAAAGGTGGCTTCACTGTCGATCTCGATGGCGCTGCTGCGTTTCTGCCTGGCAGTCAGGTCGATATTCGCCCGGTGCGCGACATTCATCCGCTGATGAATATGGAGCAGCCGTTCCAGATCCTCAAAATGGATCGCCGCCGCGGCAACATCGTCGTCTCGCGCCGCGCTGTCCTGGAAGAGGATCGCGCCGAGAGCCGCCAGGAGCTCGTGAAGAATCTGCACGAGGGCCAGGTGATCGACGGTGTGGTGAAGAACATCACCGATTACGGCGCCTTCGTTGATTTGGGCGGCGTCGATGGCTTGCTGCATGTCACCGACATGGCATGGCACCGCGTGAACCATCCGTCGGAAGTGCTCTCGATCGGCCAGACCGTCAAAGTGCAGGTCATCAAGGTCAATCAGGAGACGCAGCGCATCTCGCTCGGCATGAAGCAATTGCTCGCCGATCCGTGGGAGGGCGTTGCCGCGAAATATCCGGTTGGCGCGAAGCTCACCGGCCGCGTCACCAACATCACGGATTACGGCGCATTTGTTGAGCTCGAGCCGGGTGTTGAAGGCCTCGTCCACGTCTCCGAGATGAGCTGGACGAAGAAGAATGTGCACCCGGGCAAGATCGTCTCGACTTCGCAGGAAGTCGAAGTGATGGTGCTCGAAGTCGATCCGGTGAAGCGCCGCATCAGCCTCGGTCTCAAGCAGGTGGCGGAGAATCCGTGGGAGAGCTTCAAGACGAAATATCCTTCGGGCACGATCATCGAAGGCGAGATCAAGAACATCACTGAGTTCGGCCTCTTCATCGGGCTCGACGGCGATGTCGACGGCATGGTGCATCTCTCCGATATTTCATGGGACACGCCCGGCGAAGAAGCGATCAAGGCCTACTCGAAGGGCCAGGTTGTCAAAGCCAAAGTGCTCGACATCGACCCTGAGAAGGAGCGCATCTCGCTCGGCATCAAGCAACTCACCACGGATCCGATGGAAGCCGCCGGCGGCTCGATCGTGCGCGGCGGCGTTGTCACCGCGACTGTCGTTGCGACCCAAGAAGACGGCATCGAGGTGACAGTCGGCGACGGGCTTAAGGCATTCATTCGCCGCAACGAGCTATCGCGCGACCGCTCCGAGCAGAGGCCCGACCGTTTCCAGGTCGGCCAGAAGGTCGATGCGCGCGTCGTCCAGTTCGACAAGGCTGCCCGCAAGATCGCACTATCGATCAAGCAACAGGAGATCGCTGACGAGAAGGAAGCGGTCGCCCAATATGGCTCATCGGACTCGGGCGCCACGCTTGGCGACATCCTCAGCTCAGCGCTCAAGCAGCGCGAGAAGGACGGCGACAAGGGCTGACAGGTGGCCATTAGATATGGAACTCGTGGAAGGCCGGCTCTCAAAGCCGGCCTTCAGTTTTTTGGCGCCCCATAAAAATCCCTTCATGTTGAAGGACTTACTTGACGCGGCCCCCGGCTATTGGCACCCTTCGGCCGCAATCAAGGGCGCCAGGCGCCATAAGAGCTGCCGGCCAGGGAGGCCGTGCCGATGATCAAGTCGGAGTTGATCCAAAAGATAGCGGAAGCCAATCCGCACCTCTTTCAACGCGATGTCGAACGTATTGTCGGAACCATTTTCGAGGAGATCTCTGCGGCCTTGGAGCGCGGCGACCGCGTGGAGCTGCGCGGTTTCGGCGCCTTTTCGGTGAAGTCACGGCCCGCTCGTACGGGACGCAATCCGCGCACCGGTGCGCCGGTTCAAGTCGAGGAGAAATTCGTCCCTTTCTTCAAGACCGGCAAAGAGCTCCGCGAGCGCCTGAACCACGGGGCTGGTCCGTTTCCGATTTCGGACGATGACGATGATGAGGACGAAGACGACGAAGAATGAAACGTCTTCTTTTCATCATCACCGGCCCGGTCACTGTTCTTCTCATCGCGTTTGCGATCGCTAACCGGGGCATCGTCACTCTCTCGTTCGATCCTTTCTCGCAAGTCGCACCTGCGCTTGCATTCCAAGTGCCGCTGTGGTCGGTCGCGTTCTTTCCGCTCTTGATCGGTGTCGTGCTTGGCGGCGTCGCGACCTGGATTACGACAGCCGAACGGAAAATACGCCGCGCGCGAGAAGCACGCCGGGAACGCAAAGAGCGTGATGTGCCTAATCCGCTCGCCGGCGTGCCGGCGATCGCGCAAACGAAGGCGCCGCCGGTTAGCGGTTGGCGCCGCCTGCTCGCGCGCTTCGGCTAAGCCATGCGTGTTTCAGTCAAGATTTGCGGCCTCAAAACGCGCGAGGCGATTGATGCGTCGGCCAAAGGCGGCGCCGATTTCATCGGCTTCGTGTTTCATTCTGCATCCCCTCGCAATTTGACGCTCGATGCGGCTGCGCGGCTGCGGCGCGACGTGCCGCCGGGCGTCAAACTCGTCGCGCTGACAGTCGATGCAGGCGACATGCTCGTGGGCGACATCAACCGTACGGTCAGCCCTGATGTGTTTCAGCTCCATGGCGGCGAGACACCAAAGCGTGCGGCGGAAATTCATGCGCTGACCGGCAAAGCGATCATCAAAGCGATCCCAGTCGCCCGCCCCGAAGACATCGCGGCGGCGCTCGCCTTCGAAGGAGTCGCCGACTGGCTGATGTTCGACGCCAAGGCGCCAGCGGGCGCCGCCTCACCGGGCGGGGCCGGCGTTGCCTTTGACTGGAGGATCTTATCGGGCCGCAGCTTCCGCCGACCCTGGTTCCTCGCCAGCGGCCTTAACCCCGAAAACCTCAAGGAGGCCGTCCTCGCCTCGGGCGCTCGCCTTGTGGACGTGTCCTCGGGCGTCGAACGCGCCAGAGGCGAGAAGGACCCGGCCCTCATTGCCGCCTTCCTGGACAGGGCCAGGACCCTCTGATAGAGCCTCGCCGCATGACCGAGGCGACCCAGCCACCGCCTAATTCCTTGCGCTCGATGCCCGATGCCCGGGGCCGGTTCGGCGCCTATGGCGGCCGCTTCGTCGCCGAAACGCTGATGCCGCTGGTACTGGACCTCGAAAAGGCGTTCGAGAAGGCCTGGGCTGACCCCGCATTTCACGCCGAGCTCGACGAGATGCTGCGCGACTATGTCGGCCGCCCCTCGCCGCTCTATTACGCCGAGCGCCTGACCGAGCATTTCCGCATGCTCGGCGGACCCGGCAAGGGGCCGAAGATTTATTTGAAGCGCGACGAGCTCAACCATACCGGCGCGCACAAGATCAATAATTGCCTCGGGCAAATTCTCGTCGCACGGCGCATGGGCAAGACGCGCATCATCGCCGAAACGGGCGCAGGCCAACATGGCGTTGCAACCGCGACGGTCGCCGCGCGCTATGGCCTGCCTTGCATCGTCTATATGGGCGCGCTCGACATGGAGCGGCAAAAGCCCAATGTGTTTCGTATGCGCTTGCTCGGCGCCGAAGTGCGGCCCGTGCATTCCGGCACGGCGACTTTGAAAGACGCGATGAACGACGCGCTGCGCGATTGGGTCGCCAATGTGCAAGACACATTTTACATCATCGGCTCGGTCGCGGGCCCGCATCCTTATCCGCAAATGGTGCGCGAGTTTCAATCGGTGATCGGCAAGGAAGCACGCGCACAAATTTTGGAGCGCGAAGGCCGCTTGCCCGACGCGCTGGTTGCTTGCGTCGGCGGCGGCTCGAATGCGATGGGCTTGTTCCATCCATTTCTCGACGATGACGGCGTGGAGATCATCGGCGTCGAAGCTGGCGGGCTTGGCGTCGAGACCGGCAAGCATGCCGCAGCGTTGACAGGCGGTAGACCCGGCATTTTGCATGGCAATAAGAGCTATTTCCTGCAGGACGATGACGGCCAAATCTTGGATGCGCATTCGATATCGGCGGGCCTCGATTATCCCGGCGTCGGCCCTGAACACTCATGGCTGCACGATTTGAAGCGTGTGCAATACACATCCGCCACCGACAATGAAGCGCTCGAAGCGTTTCAATTGCTGGCGCGGCTTGAAGGCATCTTGCCCGCGCTCGAGCCTGCGCATGCACTTGCGCATGTCTCGAAGATCGCGCCCACGCGCAAACGCGACGACATCATGATCGTCAATTTGTGCGGCCGCGGCGACAAAGATATTTTCACAATCGCCGACACGCTCGGAGCCAAGATCTGATGCTCTGTTCAACGCCTTCACTCTTCTTACAACCTCCCCCTTGTGGCGAGGTCGAAACGCGAAGCGTTTCGGGTGGGGGTGTCGGAGTTGCAGGAAGAGTCTTTGATTCGACCCCTCTCCCTAACCCTCTCCCTCAAGGGGAGAGGGGACTAAGGGAGTACGCGTGATGGGGGTTGAGCGCATCGATGCGCGCTTCAAAGCGCTCAAAGCCGAGGGCCGCGCGGGGCTCATTCCGTTCATCACGGCGGGCGATCCAAGTCGCGAATTTTCAAGCGAGCTCCTCAGAGCTTTGCCGGGCGCGGGCGCGGATCTCATCGAGCTCGGAATGCCCTTCTCCGACCCGATGGCGGATGGCCCGGCAATCCAGGCTTCGTCCTTGCGTGCGCTCAAAGGGCACATGAAGCTCCAAGGCGTGCTCGACATCGTCGCCGATTTCCGCAAAGGCGATGCGCAAACGCCGATCATCTTGATGGGCTATTGCAACCCGATCTTCAGCTATGGCGTGGAGCGCTTTACCAAGGCCGCGGCTGCCGCCGGTGTCGACGGGCTCATCATTGTCGATCTGCCGCCCGAGGAAGAAGACGAGCTGAAACCCTATTCCGACGCCGCTGGCCTCGCGCTCATTCGGCTCGTTGCTCCGACCACGGATGATGCGCGGCTCAAACGCGTCATCCAAGGAACCGCCGGTTTCGTCTATTTCATCTCAATTACCGGCATTACCGGAACCAAAAGCTTCACGGCCCAAGACATATTGCCGGCCCTTGAAAGGCTTGCGCGAGCGACCCATCTTCCCCGTGCGGTCGGATTCGGCATCAGGACGCCGGAACATGCGGCCGCGGTTGCCCGCATAGCCGATGCCGTTGTCGTCGGCTCCGCAATTGTCGGCGAAATCGCTGGCGGGCTTGACGAAAAAGGCGCCCCTCGCAATGGTGCGAAAGACAAGGTTATCGCTTTTGTGCGAAGCCTTGCGGGGGCAGTGAGGGGCGCACGTGAGAAGGCGGTGGCTCGATGAACTGGATTCAGAACGTCGCACGGCCAAAGATCAAGCAGCTGTTCGGGCGCCGCGAGCAAACGCCGGACAATCTCTGGATCAAATGTCCCAATTGCGGCGAGATGGTGTTTCATCGCGACATGACGGCGGCCATCTATGTCTGTCCCAAATGCGATCATCATTTGCGCATCAATCCGGCGGAGCGCATCAAACTTCTCTTCGGCGGAAGCGAGATCGAGCGCATTACGATCCCAGAAGTGCCGGTTGATCCGCTGAAGTTCAAAGACACCAAGAAGTACACGGATCGTTTGAAGGAAGCGCGGCACAAGACCGGCGATCCCGATGCCTTCACGATCGTCGTCGGTAGAATCGATGATCAGCCGGCTGTCGTTGCGATCCAGAATTTCGAGTTCATCGGCGGCTCACTCGGTATGGCGGCGGGCGAAGCTTTCATCACTGCGGCGGAAACCGCGGTGAAGCGCAAGAAGCCGCTTGTGTTGCTCGCCGCGTCCGGGGGCGCGCGCATGCAAGAAGGCGTGCTTTCGCTCATGCAAATGCCGCGCACGACGGTCGCTGTGCAGCGCCTGCGCGATGCGCATCTGCCTTACATTGTCGTATTCACCGACCCAACATCGGGGGGCGTCACCGCCTCTTATGCGATGCTCGGCGATATTCAGATCGCGGAGCCCGGCGCGTTGATCGCGTTTTCCGGTGCGCGGGTTATCGAGCAGACGATCAAAGAGAAATTGCCCGAGGGGTTCCAGCGCGCGGAATATCTGCTCGAACACGGCATGATCGACATGGTCGTGCATCGCCACCGGCTGCAAGAAACGCTTGCACGTATCCTGCGCCTGCTTGCCGACCGCGCGGCGGTGAAGGCCTTTACAGCCAAGAAGAAAGCGAACGGCGCTGAACATGACTCGGCGCTCGCCTTGCCCGCACCGAGCGATGAAGTGAATGGCGTTGTCGTAACGGCGAATGGCGGGGCTCATCCGTGAGCCTCACCCGGGGGCCAAGCGCCTCCTCGGTTACGAGCGACGAACTGCTCGCACGCTTAGCTGAACTTCATCCCAAAACCATGCCGGGAACACCGGGGCCGCAAGGCGATCGGCCGGTGCTTTCGCTCGAACGGATCACGCGCCTTTTGGCGGATCTCGGCAATCCGCATTTGCGGATTCCGCCGGTGATTCATGTCGCCGGAACGAAAGGGAAGGGCTCGACCGTCGCTTTCTTGCGCGCGATGCTCGAAGCCGCCGGACGCAGCGTGCACGCCTACACATCGCCTCACCTCGTGCGCTTTCATGAGCGGATCGTCATCCGCGGACGCGAAGTTTCCGAACCGGAGCTAGTATCGCTGCTGGCCGAAGTCGAGCGCGTCAACAACGGCCAGCCGGTCACATTCTTCGAATTTACCAATGCGGCTGCATTTCTTGCTTTCGCGCGCACGCGCGCCGACTACACCTTGCTCGAAGTGGGTCTTGGCGGCCGCTATGACTCAACCAATGTCATCGAGCACCCTGCGGCCACTTTGATCACGCCGGTCGGCATCGACCATGTCGAATATCTCGGCGATACGATCGAGAAGATCGCTTACGAGAAGGCCGGTATATTGAAACACGGCACACCTGGCATCATTGCGCATCAGGAACCAGCCGGGCTTGCTGTCATCGAGCGTGAGGCGGCAAAGCTTGGCGTGGAGCTTGTGCTGGCGGGCACGGACTTCGATGCGCATGAAGAGCATGGCCGCATGGTCTATCAGGACACGGACGGCTTACTTGATCTGCCGCTGCCGCGGCTCTTGGGCCAATATCAGATCAGCAATGCGGCGCTTGCGATTGCAGCCTTGCGCAAGATCAAAGTGCGCGGGCTCGATGAACAGGCAATCGCGCAGGGTCTGCGCAATGTCTCATGGCCGGCGCGCATGCAGCGTCTGACCAAGGGGCCGCTCGTCGACCTTGCACCGGAAGGCGCCGATGTGTGGCTGGATGGCGCGCATAATCTCATGAGCGGCGAAGCGCTTGCGCAGACCATGAGCGAGATCGAAGAGAAGAGCGCGCGGCCACTTTATCTCATCATCGGCATGCTTAAGACGAAAGACGCGCAAGGCCTGCTTTCGGCGTTCAAGGGTCTTGTGCGCCACGTGTTCACCGTTCCGGTCGCTGGCTCACAGGCCAGTCTTTCAGCCGGCGCGCTTTACGATATCGCCACCGCGGTCGGCTTTGATGCACGGCCCGCGCGCGACGTCGAGGAAGCCATGACATTCGCAAGTGAGATGGCGGAGCTTGAACTTGGCGCAGGCGAATCCCCGCGCATCTTGATCTGCGGCTCACTTTATCTCGCCGGCGAAGTGCTGCGGGATAACTCCTGACTCTTGTCAACGTCATGGCCGCCCCGTTGTGGCGGCCCTCCATTGATCGGCGACCTCTGGCGTAAGACTGGAATCGCCAGCGCTGGTTGCACGATGGATGGCCGGGATAACGACCCGGCCATGACGTGTTTATCCTATCCGTAAAGGCTCATCGGGAGCGCGCCGACGACAGCCGCTGTCATGCAAGTCGCCAAGAAGCCGGGCAGAAACGACTTCCACGCAAGCTCTAACACTTCCTTGCGCCGGTCAGGCATGAGCACCGTGAGCCCCGAGATCATGATGCCGACGGAACCGACATTGGCAAAACCGCAGAGCGCATAAGTCATCATGATGCGCGTGCGCTCCGCGATCGTGCCTTGCGGCAGGTGGCCCAACTGCACAAAGCCGACGAACTCGGTCAGCACGGATTTGACGCCGAGGAGCCGCCCCGCTTCGCCGGCATCTTTCCATGAAACGCCCATCACCCAAGCGAGCGGCTTTAAGATCGTGCCCAACATGCGCTCGAGCGTTATGGCTTCGCCGCCCCAGTGCGGCAGGCCCGCAAGCATCAGATTGACCAGCGCAACGAGCGCCACGAACACGATCAAAGTTGCTGCCACGTTCGCGACAATGGTGAGCCCATCGCTGATGCCGCGCGTGAGCGCATCCATCGAGCTTTCGTAGGAGAGTGTCGATGAGTAATCGACATCGGAACCGACAACGCCCGGCAACTCTGGGATCATCACACGGGCAAGCAGAATGCCGGCAGGTGCCGAGATGATCGAGGCCGCGAGCACATGCGCCGCGGCATGGGGCAACACCGGCGCGAGGATCGCCGCGTAAGCGACCATGGTCGAGCCCGCGATCGTCGCGAGCCCCACGGTCATCATCAAAAACATCTCCGAGCGTGTGAGCTTGGAGAGATAACCGCGGATCAAAATCGGGCTTTCGACCATGCCGAGGAAGATGTTGGAGGAGGCGGCAAGAGCTGAAGCGCCGCCGAGGCCCATGGTCTTCTCGAACACGAAGCCAAAGCCTCGTGTAAGCCACTTCAAGATGCGCCAGTGCCAGAGGAGCGCGGACAGCGCCGAGATCACCAGGATGAGCGGCAGAACCTGGAAGGCGATCAGGAAGGGCGGGCTCGACGCCTTCATTGCGTAAGGCTGATCGCCGCCGCCCAGATAGCCGAAGACAAATTGCACGCCAGCCGAGGTTGCGGCGGCGAGATTGTCGACCGCGTCCGACATGGCCTGAAGAATTGCGCGCGCGAAAGGCACGCCGAACATCACAACGACAAGGCCGGCCTGAAGCAGCGTTGCGCCGAGCGCCAATCGCCAAGGAAAACGCCGCCGATTTTCTGAGACCGCCCAGCAGATGCCGATGATGAGAAGGATGCCGGCGAGGGAGCGTAGATTATCGGGCCCGAAGGCCATGGCTCCCCCGCCTTGAAGACCTGAGCCTCAGCTAGAACTTTTCGACTGTGCCGAGCTAGGAGTGTTCGATTGCACCCAGTCCTTGATTTGACTCTTCGGCCGCGCGCCGACAAGCACTGCCGACACTTGTCCACCGTTGAATAACATCAGCGTGGGAATGCCGCGCACGCCATAGCGATCCGGCGCCGCGGGATTCTCGTCGATGTTCAATTTGACGACCTTGACCTGATTGCCAAGCTCGCTCGAAATTTCCTCCAGCGCCGGCCCGATCTGCTTACACGGCCCGCACCACTCCGCCCAGAAATCGACGACAACAGGCTTTGTTGATTTGATGACGTCCTCATCAAAAGAGGCGTCAGTCACTTTGTTGGTGGCCATTGTCACTTCCTTCTTCGATGCACGCGAGCCTTACGAATCCGACCCCGCGAGGTCAATCTAGGAATGCCCCAGGCAGGGGTCAAGGAAGCCGCCCGCGACCGTGCGCTTCCATCAAGGGGCTGTGACTTGGGTCACATCGATTCCTTCAATATCGAGCGATATCAGCCGCGGAATCGTCGTGTAAAGCAGCGCCGCCTTAACCCTGCGGCCCGGCAAGGCCGCCTTCAGGAGCTGTGCATAAGCTGCCATCTGCAAGTTGTAAGCGCGCGGCACATCCTCGCGCGATTTCGCCGGCGGGCGATTGGTTTTGAAATCGACAATCAATATCTCGTCCGGCATCACAAGCAGGCGGTCGATTTGCCCGCTGACGATCATCTGCTCGCCATTCGCGCTTGTTAGCACGCCGGCAATCGGAACCTCGGCGCGGCTATCCGGCCCAAAGACGCGCGCAAATTCTCCATCATCAAGAAGTCGCGTGACTTCCGCTACGATGCTCTCGTGCTGGTCGCGCAATGCGTCGTAAGCAGCGCTCGCGAGAAGACGCATTGCTGCGTCAGCACGCCTCTCTCGCGCCATCTCCGGCAGAAGTTGCAGCAATTTATGAATTGCACTTCCGCGCAAGAATGGATCCTTGCCGCTCGAAAGTGGCGGCATCGTTGTAAGCCCCGCTTCCTCTGCCGGCAGGAGGCCGGAAGGCGTGCGCCGCACGGGCGCGCGCTCGCTTGCAGGCATACGAAGCGCCCATGACGGCAATTCGTGCGCAGCTACAGATGACCTCTCGCGCGCCGCCTCGCCTAGCGGCTCCTCGCCGAAGCGCAAAATCGTTTCCTCGCCCCTTGTCAAGCGTTCAACGTCCGGCATGGCTTCAAGCGTCTTCGTCAAAGTCTCGTGCCAAGAGCCGGCATAAGCGCGCGGCGGCGCAACGCCTGCGATGTAAAGCCGGTCGCGCGCGCGCGTCATCGCGACATAGAGCTGGCGATGATACTCCGCGCGCTGGCGATCTTCCTCATCACGCGCAAGCGCTCCCGTCACCGGATCGCGCTCTTCTTTGCGCACGCGCAAAACCGGAACCGGCGTATCGAGGCCGGCACCTTGGCCGAACATCCATTTGCCTTTCGGCGGTGCGGGAACGCTGCATGTATCGATCAAGAACACGATGGGCGCTTCGAGGCCCTTGGCACCGTGTACGGTCATCACACGAATGCGCCCGTTGGGCTTCTCCATGTCGCGCTTGATTGTGTCCGCACGCGTCTTCATGAAGGCAAGAAAGCCTTGCAAAGATGCCGGCTCGCTCCGCTCATATTCGAGCGCGAGATTGAGCACCTCACCGATCGTGTCGGCGGCATCGCGCCCGAGACGCGCAACGAAATTCATGCGCGGGTTCATGTTGTCGCTCACGCGCCCCGTCAAAACCGCATCGAGAAACTCGAACGGCCGGAGCTTGCGGCTGAGATCGAGCACGTGTTCAAGCCATCTACGTGCCGCCACGAATTGCGGTGCCGCCGCTTCGCCGAGGGCGCGCCAGAGCGAGCCTTTTCGCTCAGGCGCAATCGCAAGCAGATCATCGTCGGTGAGCCCGATGAACGGGCCTTTCAGAACTTCGGCAAGCGCAAGGTCGTCAGCCGGCATGAGACAGAAGCGGGCGAGCGCATCAAGATCGAGATAGGCCGTCTCGTCATGCAGCATCATCCGGTCGCTGCCGGCGACGGGGAGTCCCTCGCGATTGAGCGCGCGCTGCATCTCATAAAACATCGCGCCGCGCTGGCGGACGAGAATCAGCACATCGCCCGGTTCGATCGCGCGAAGGGCTTTGCCATCCTCGCCATGCACGAGCGCACTGGAATCGAGCCAGGTGCGGATTTGCTTGGCCACGCGATTTGCAAGCTGCGTCTCCGGTGCCGCCTCGGGCCGCGCATCGACGGGCAGCGTCCAATCCTCGTGTTTCGATTCGTCTTTTTTCGGCTTCTCGGGCGCGGGCCACAGCTCCACCAAACCGTGCTCTCCGACACGCTCCGCCATGTGGCGTACAACGCTTGCTTCCGCCGTCAGCGCCGCGCGCATCGCATCGCTATCGAACACCTTATCAACGGAAGCTAAGATTTGCTCGACCGAGCGGAAGGAGATTTCAAGCTCGCTCGGCACCCAGGCGCGACCAGAGCGCGTGGCTTCGATCTCAAAATGCTCGCGCATCTCGCTGAATCCGCGCGGATCGGCGCCCTGAAAGCTGTAGATCGATTGCTTCTGATCGCCGACCGCAAAGATTGTGCGCGCGCGCGCGTCGCTCGCGGCCTCGAGCGTGAAGAATTCGGCGGTGAGACGGCGCACAATCTCCCATTGATCAGGACTCGTGTCTTGTGCTTCGTCGATCAGCACATGATCGATGCCGCCATCGAGCTTGAAATGTACCCACGCATAGGCGCTGTCTTCGAGCAGCTTAAGCGTCTTGGCGATGAGATCATCGTAATCGAGCGCGCCGCGCGTGGCCTTCAATCGTTCATAGCCTTGGAAGATGTGCTTGAGGATGCTGAGCGCCGCGATTGTGAGATCGGCGAGACGCGCCGCACGCAGCCTGTTACTCCAACGCTCAAGACGCGCGCTCTCTTCGAGCAAGACCCTATCGATGCCGGGATTGTCCTTGAGCGTCGCTTTGTTGACAAGCGATTTGCGCGGCTCGCCCTTGTCGGTGAAGAAGAAGGAGCAATAGCCTTCAAAATATTGCGAACGCGAGGCTGCGGCAAAATAGGCGCCGATCAGATTGCCGCGCTTTGCTTCCGCCGATGTCGATTGCGATAGCGCATCGGCGACGCGCTTAAGCGCCTCGACATTGCAGTGCTCATCATTGTGGCAGGCGGCTTCGACGGAGGCAGCATTCTCATTGGGATCAAGATCGAGAAGAGCGCGCACACGCGCCGCAATCCCTTCGCTACCACCCGCCTCGGCGAAAAAGCGTTCGATGGCGACGCGCTTGACGATGCCGTCCTTGAGCATCTCGCCGAAATTGTGCTCGCCAGAGGTATCGAGCGCGAGCGCAATGGCATCGGCCAGCGCTTCATCATCGGCGAGATGATGAAACACCGTTTGACGCGCCGTGGTGAGCAGACCCTCGGCCTCGCGCTCATCGATCACCTCGAATTCTGGCGGCACTTTGGCCTCGGCCGGAAAACGCTGCATCAGGCGCTGACAAAAGGCA
>JBAQHC010000627.1:0-1708 GCA_049288095.1 Alphaproteobacteria bacterium
GTCGCTGCTGAGATGAAGAAATCCCTTGAGACCACAGATCCACACCCCGGTGGTCAAATAGAACACCGTATTATCTATGCCGATGGCGAAATCGGCTACATTTCCATGCGTTACTTCACTGTAAAAGACAATCAGGGACGTCCCGTCAAGACTTACGGCGTGATGCAAGACATCACCGAGCGCAAGCGCATGGAGGAGGCATTGCGGCAATCGGAGCAGAGAAAGACAACCCTTAACCAGATCGCTACCATCTTTCTCACCATTCCCGATGCAGAAATGTATGGGGAGGTCTTGGCTGTTGTTCTACAGGCGATGAGAAGCAAGTTCGGAACTTTTGGATATATAGGGGGCAATGGCGACCTTATCATACCCAGTTTGACCAGGGGGATCTCGGGTGAGTGCCAGGTTCCCGGCAAGTCTATCGTCTTCCCGCCTGATACCTGGGGAGAGAGCCTCTGGAGCAGAGCGATCAGAGAGAAGAAGGCTTTCTATTCCGATGGGCCCTTTCGCACGCCTGAGGGTCATGTTCACATTGATAATTTTCTTACGGTGCCGATCGTTTTTGGGAAAGAGACCATTGGGTTACTTTCAGTCGCCAATAAGGATGGGGGCTACACCGAGGAGGACAGGGAATTACAGGAGAGCATTGCCAACTTTATTTCGCCCATCCTCAATGCCAGGTTACAACGGGACAGACAGGAGCGGGAGCGCAAACGGGCGGAGAAGGTTGTGTTGGAAAGTGAAGAAAAATTCCGGATGGTTTCGGATTTTACCTACGACTGGGAATATTGGCTGAAACCAGATGGAAATTTTGTTTATATTTCACCATCGTGTGAACGGATTACAGGCTATCGTGTTGACGAGTTCTTTGACAACCCCAAGTTGTTGACGTCAATCGTACATCCGGATGATTACGGCCGGGTCTCTCAATATATTTCCGAAGTTTTAAAACCTGATTGTGAGATCTGTAGCTACGACTTTCGTATCATCACCCGGGGAGGAGAGGAACGGTGGATCAGCCACCACTGCCAACCAGTCTATAGCCAAGACGGGATTTGGCTTGGGAGACGGGGCAGTAGCCGCGACATCACCGAGCGCAAGAGGGCAGAGTAAGAGCGAAATCGCCTGTTTGAACAAGTACATCTTGGCCGTGAACGTCTCCAAGAACTTTCACGCCGTCTTGTAGAATTACAGGAGGTTTATCGCCGTGACCTCTCCCGTGAACTTCACGACCGAGTGGGGCAGAATTTAACTGTGCTGAGCCTCAATTTGAGCATCATACAAAGCCAGTTGTCCCCCGAATCGATAACGAAAATAAGTTCTCGCATTGAAGATTCCCAAAAACTATTAGAGGAGACCATCGAACGTATCCGGGACGTGATGGCTGAACTTCGTCCACCCGTCCTGGATGATTATGGATTGATGGCAACACTGCGATGGTACGGTGAGCGATTCTCAAAACAAACCAATATGGCTACAATCATTCAAGGTGAAGAATTGACTCCTCGATTGCCGGCCCCTGTTGAAATAATCCTTTTCCGCATTGCCCAGGAAGCATTGACCAATGTGGCCAAACATGCTCATGCCAAAACCGTGACGGTGAGGCTCGAGGAACTTGAAGATTCGGTTCGCCTCACTATTGCTGATGATGGGGTCGGGTTTGACCATCAGACCCACCATCAGCAAGGAGCCAAGCCCGAGTGGGGAC
>JBAQHC010000628.1:0-1531 GCA_049288095.1 Alphaproteobacteria bacterium
GCCTCCCCCTTGTGGGGAGGCCGAAACGCGAAGCGTTTCGGGTGGGGGTGTCGGAGTCGAATGGCAGTTTTTGATTCACCCCCTCACCTTAACCCTCTCCCACAAAGGGAGAGGGGATTCAGACTGAGTGAGGACACAGATGGACAAAGTCAAAAAGACCGAGGCCGAGTGGCGCAAAGAATTGACGCCCGAGCAATATGCGGTGGCACGCGAGGCCGCAACCGAACGCGCCTTCACCGGTCCCTATGTCAATGAGAAGGCCGCCGGCACCTATAAATGCATCGCGTGTGGCGAGCCGCTGTTTCGCTCCGAGACAAAGTACGACTCGGGCTCCGGCTGGCCGAGCTTTTTCAAGCCCGTCAACGGCGATGCGGTCGCGACGAAGGAGGACAGCTCCCACGGCATGCGCCGCGTCGAGATCTTGTGCGCCAAGTGCGACTCGCATCTCGGGCACGTCTTCCCTGATGGCCCCCAACCGACGGGCCTGCGCTATTGCACGAACGGAACTGCACTCAAACTCGACAAGGACGCCGACAAAAAGTGAACAAACCGCCCGCGAACCTCAAGCCGCCGGTCGCCAAGACCGAGCCGATCGTCCATGTCCGTCACAATGTGAAGGACGAAGATCTTTACGCGTGGCTGCGCGATCCCAATTGGCAGCGCGTGATGCGCGAGCCGGAGACTCTCTCGCCCGAGATCAAGCGCTATCTCGACGCCGAGAATTCCTATACCGAGCGCGTAATGGCCCCGACGCATCCACTGCAGGAAGAGCTGTTTCGTGAAATGAAGGGCCGCATCAAGGAAGATGATTCCTCAGTGCCCGACCCCGACGGCCCGTTTGAATATTACGGGCGCTATCGAACCGGCGGCCAGCACGAGATCGTTTGCCGCCGGCCGCGCGGCGACAAAGATTACGCGCGCGAGCAAATCTTGATCGACGGCGATGCGGAAGCGAAAGGCCATGCCTATTTCGTGCTCGCCGATGCGGATCATTCCTACGATCACAAGCTCCTCGCCTACACCATCGACACCAAGGGCTCGGAGTTTCTCACCCTGCGTGTGCGCGAGATCGCGACCGGCCGTGAGCTGAGCGATAAGATCGAAGACGTCGCCGAGATCGCAACGTGCCGTGAACTACCCGATGTCATCGAAGATGTCGCCGATGTCGCGTGGGCACCCGACAGCCAAGGCTTCTACTATGTGAAACTCGACGACAATCACCGCACGCGGTGGGTCTATTATCACAAGCTCGGCGCGCCGCCGGAGCGCGACCTCCTCATCTTCGAAGAGAAAGATCCGACCTACTTCGTCGGCATCGCCATCTCCGAGCAGGACGAATATCTGCTGATCGACAGCCACGACCACGCATCGAGCGAAGTGCGCTTCAAGCGCGCGAACGACCCCAAAGCGCCGCTCAAAGTGATCTCGCCGCGCCGCGAGGATGTCGAATACGGCGTCTCGCAATTCGGCTCGACCTTCCTCATCGTCACCAATGCGAACGGCGCCGAAGATTTCGAGCTCGTGATGGCGC
>JBAQHC010000629.1:0-1588 GCA_049288095.1 Alphaproteobacteria bacterium
GAGCAAGAGTATCCACCGCCTGACGACTCTAGACGGCCTAGCCTGAGTTTCCGATAAACAGGGTCTTGGTTCTGGTTTTCCATTGTGCTGCTGTTGTTTTGGTGGCGAGTGCGTGTATGACCTAACTGGGTGCGTAGCGGTCGAGGTGGAAGAGCTGGGTGAGGGTGTCCTGGGTGGGGTTGGTTTCGGTGAGCATGCGGCGTGCTTTGGGTCGGCCGCGGTCGCCTTGGTAGAGCAGGACGGTCTCCGCGATGCCGGCGAGCTCGCCGAGGAGGGCCGGCACGCTTAGGTGCAGGCGGGCTCGGCGGGCTCGGTGTCGCATGAGGTGGGCGATCTGGAGGGCGAGGACGCAGGTGAACGTGTGGACGCGGATGTTGTGCTCGGTCCAGTGGTGCATTGGGGAGAACGACACCACGTGGGGGTCTTTGAGCTGCCGGAAGGCGAACTCGGCCTCGGATTGGGACCGGTAGCCGGTGACGACCTCGGCGACCGGCCAGTCGTCGTGGTCGGTGATCAGCACGTGCTTGCCGAACAGTTCTTCTTCCAGCGCCGCGCGGGCGGTGGTGTCGATGTTCCATTCCAGGCGCAGGTCGGCGGGTTCGTCGCCGGTCAGCTGCCAGGTGACGACGCGGCGCACCCAGGGGGTGCGGGTGATTGCGGCGATCTCGGCCTCGACCGCGGCGCGGGGTCGGCGGGTCTTGCCGCGGGCGAGGGTGGTGGCCAGCGCATCGAGCTTCGTGCCGGCCTTGGCCAGGGTGGTGCCCTCGAAGCCGCGGGCCTGGCTTTCGTGCAACTCCGGTGAGTGGGTCAGGATCGTGCGCCGGACCGTGCCGTAGACCTCGCGGCGGGTGTCGTGGGCGGTCAGGCCCTCGAACCGGGCGTCGACGACGGTGCGCACGGTGGCGGGCAGCGCGGCCAGGTCCGGGCAGTCGCTGATCGGCACCGACCCGATGTAGTGCAGGCCACTGCCGGCCAGGTGGGCGAAGTTGTCGGCGCTGTTCTGCCCGGCGTCGAAGACCACCGTCATCTCCGCGCTGCCGCTGGTGCGCCCGGCCGCGGCGGTGATCGCCTCGTATCGCCGGCGGAGCTGGTCGATCATCGCCGGGAACTGGGTGACGTCCGGCTTGTCGCCGGGGTAGGCATGCCAGGTCAACGGGATCCCGCCGTCACGGGTGACCACCAGGCCCAGCCCGACCAGCCGCAGGTCGCTGCGTTTCTGCTTCGCCTTGCCCCGCTGCGCGATCGGGGCCTTCGCGTTCGCGGTGGTGATGAAGGTCGCGAAGTTGGTCATGTCCAGCGCCACCGAGGAGACATCGACCCCGCTGACCTCGATCAACCGCAGCGCGATCGTCTGGCCGATCCGCTCCAACTGCTGCGCGGTGACCGCGTGCATGGCGTCCCAGAACCGCCGGTGGTCCAGGGCGCGGGCACCGATCTTGGTGAACCGGTCCGCGGCGGTGGACTTCCACCAGTCCGCGAACGCCGCCTTCGAACACGGGGCCACCAGCCGGTTCAGCGCCGCCAACGCCAGGTAGGTGCCCGCCGTCAGCGGCAGCCCGGCCGGGCCGGGCCCGACCACCTCGTCGAC
>JBAQHC010000630.1:0-5194 GCA_049288095.1 Alphaproteobacteria bacterium
ATCAAAGCGTCCTCCCTGGACGTGGGACAGTAGGCAAGGCGAGGGCTAGCCCTCGGCGAGGGGATGATTCACCAGCGAAAGGTCCCTTGTCCAAGCCTTTTGTCGCGCACCAATGTGAGCGCGGTCACGGAAGACTTGTGAGAAACCCTATGATCGGCCTGAGAATTTCGGGCTGATCGAAATGCCTGGCGTCGGCGGCGTTGGGGATTGTCACGACTTTGAGCGCGGTGTTGCAGCGCGCCATTGCCTCGAAATCTGCCGCGCTGGTTTTCGCTGACGCGCCGCCGCGGATGGCAAGCATAGGTTTCCCGTGCGCGGCTTCAAAAAGCGGCCAGCATTTCGTCTGCGCGAGAGAATGGGCGAGGCGGGGTGCGGCAGCAGGATCCCAGTCTTCGTGCGGGCGGCCTTCTTCGTCGCGTAGGATCAGCCGCGCGCCGTGAAGCGCCCGCTCGGCTTGAGCCCAGGCGCCGAGCGACGCAGCAAGCTCAGCGCGCAAGGCTTCTTGCGTGATGGTCTCGGGCAAAAGATCGGGCGAGCATTCACACAACACGACGGCTGTCACTGCTTTTGGCCTGAGAGCCGCGAGCTGCAAAGCTACGATTCCGCCAAAACCTGACCCAACAACGATAGCGGCGTCGACTTCCTCGATTGCCAAAAGCGCGGCGGCGTCTTCGGCAAGCATCGCGATCGAATAGGTCTTCAGATCGAACGGATAATCGGAGCGGCCATGCCCTCTCAAATCCGGGATCAAGACATTGCGCACGGAGGCGACTTCGTGCGCAAGCGGGATGAAGCTGCGCGAGGTCTGCGCGACATCATGCAGGCACAAGAGAGCGGCGCGGCGCGACGATGCGCCCAAGCGCCGGGCGAACAGCGATAATCCGTCCAAGGACGAATACCAAACCGCGCTTTCCTCGCTCATCCAGGCTCGTGCCGCTCAAAATGCGGCGCCGATCATAGCTGTCAAAGCTTAATGTGGGGCCAAGCCGGGCGCGCCCATCTCATCAATGCACTCGGCCGAATGGTCTGCTCGGACCACGAAAGCGGCGCATGAGGCCGGAATATTCCAGTTCTTATCCATGGGGGCCTGATCCGATTGTTGCGGTGCGCCCGGCGCAATATCGGGCGTGGCGCTCGCTTCCGGCGAGGCATTTGCAGATGGCGAGGGCGTTTGCGCAGGCGCAACGCCGAGGCTGCTGGGCGCAACGGCCGGTTGGTTGGTTTCGGCGAGCGGTGGGTTCGTGCCGCTCGGCAGGGCGGTCGATTGGGACGCCGCGGGTTGGGAGCCCGCCGACGCCGCGGCAGGTGAAGGCGCAGCTGAGCTTGCCGGTGGCGAGGACGTCATCGGCGCGGGCGTCGCTGCGATTACAGGCGCAGGCGGCACAGACTTTTGCAAATAGGAAAGATCGAGCGGCGTTGCGCTTGTGCGTTTGAGATCGCTCGCCAGTGCAAATTGCACGGGCCGTCCTGCGATGCGTTGGCGATAAACCTGGGTGTTCTCCAAAACGCGCTGAACGTAATTGCGCGTCTCGGTGAAGGGGATTGCCTCGACCCAGTCGACGGGATCGACAGCGCTCGTGCGCGGATCGCCCGCTGCCCTGATCCACGCATCGACATTGTTGACGCCGGCATTGTAGGCCGCGGCGGCGAGAATGTAGGAGCCGTTGTAGTATTCGAGAAGGTCGCTGATATGCGCCATGCCGAGCTTGAAATTGTAATCCGGGTTCGAAAGCTCCGCGCTGCCGCTGTAGGCGATTCCGTTCTTCTTGGCAGTCAACCGCGCCGTTGAAGGCATAAGCTGCAAAATGCCGACGGCGCCTGCGGCACTGACGGCTCTGGGGTTGAATTCGCTTTCCTGGCGCACAAAACCCAAGACCAATGCGGGCTCGGGCGGCGCGCCGGCACCGATGAATTTGGGAACCGTCACCAGCGGATAGAGATAATCCGTAAGCAGAGTATGTTGCTGGGCCGCGCGCTTGGCGACGCGCACGCTGATAGGGGTTTGGTCGATCTCCCGAAACAGCTCCGCCACGAGCGCGACATCATCCGGCGTCTCGGCTTTGTCGGCGAGGTAATAGCCGAACGTGCGCATATAGCGCTCGCCGTCGATTTCTTTCAGCAGCCGAATTGCCGTGACGAGCTCACCATTGATGAACGCGCCCCATTTGCCTTCATCGGCGGCAGGCGTGGGATCAAGCGCAAGCAGCTGGTTGGAAAGGAGCGCCGAGCTTGCGGCGAGCTGACCGTAATAGGTGTAGGGAAACGCCGCGGCGTCGCCGTAAGCCTTGGCCGCAACCGCCGTGTTGCCCATCGCCTCGGCTGCCCGGCCCGCCCAATATTGCGCGCGCGCCAAGCTGATCGGATAGGTGACGTTGGCTTCGAGCGCCTGGAACTGCGCCAGTGCTTCCTTCGGCTTGTTTAGGAAACGGAGCGCGACCCAGCCGGCCATCCATTCGGCATCGGCGAACGCCTCGCCCTTGGTGAGTCCCGTGTGTGCGAGCAGCGCATAAGCATCATCGTAAGCTTTCGCATCGAGTGCTTGGCGCGCCTGATAGCTGCGCTCGACCCACCATTTCTCGGGATAGGGCACCTTGTCCGGATCTTTAACCGATAGGAGAAGCGCGCGTGCGTCATCGTCCCTGCCCGAGCGACGCAAGTAGCGGGCGCGCTCGAACGCAAGGGCAGGCAACATCTGCTCATCTTTCGAGAGCGCTTCGACTTTGGCAGGCGCATCGCTCGCTTGCCGCTGGAGCGCAATGCGCGCTTCATCGACGCGGCGAACATCGTCGGGTAATTCAGGCAGCAGCGCTTGTGCCTGGTCGAAATCGTATGACCACAGCAGATAATCGACGCGGTCCGCGGTTGGTTGCCCTTTCAGATAATCCTTGTACGTCGCATAGATCGTGTGCTGTTCATCGCCGCTGAACTCGTGCGTTGTCCAGGCGAGCTTGAGCCAGCGCGCGCCATAATCCTTCTCGCCTTGCGCGATCAGCGCGGCACCGAGCTTGATCATACCCGGGCCGGTGAGCGGCTCTTGGCCGGCAAACCAGGCGATCAGCCGCGCGGGCGGCATCGAGTCAGGTAGCGCCTTCTCGGCCTTTTCGAGCAGCGTATCTTGCAGCGGCCAATCGGGATTGGCCTGGATGAAATGCACCAGCTCATCGAAGGTAGGGGTCGTCTCGTCTGCAGTGAGATAGGCCCAGGTGATGATCTTGCTCGCGATGGTGTGGTGAATTCCGGTGGCGATCTCAAGCGCCTGCGGCCAGTTGTGCCGGTTCGCGGCGTCATAAGCGTCGTTGAAGGCCGCGCGGTCGCTATCGCTGAGCAGCGGTCCTTGTTGCGCTAGGCGGTTATCGAACCCGGCTATCAAACCCGGCAGGAACAGCGGCTTGGCCGGATCGCCAAGCGAGGCCGCAACCGGCTTCACAGGTTTGGGCTTCGGCTTGGGCTCGGCGCCAGCCGCAGGGATAGACGCCAGCGCGGCAAGCAGCGCCGCCGTGACGAAGGCAATCCGTCTCATTTCAGGCCGTCTGGCAGCGCACCGGCAGCGGCTGGCGCGGGGCTCCTGATCTTGGGGCGAAGAGACTCGTTGAAATCGGCATGGGCGAAGCTTAGACGAGGGGGCCCTGGCGCGCCATGTTGGCCTTAAGGCCGGTGCGGATTTGTGCGAATGTGGGCAAGCGCATCACAGCAGCCTCGTGAGTAGTGGCGATGAAATTGGACCGGTTCAAAGGATCATTTGTGGCCCTTATCACGCCTTTCAAAGAAGGAAAGGTTGACGAGCGCGCATTTTCAGAGCTCTGCGAGTGGCAAATCGCTGAGGGAACGCATGGGCTTGTGCCGGTGGGCACGACCGGCGAGTCACCCACCTTGACCCCCGAGGAGCACTGCCGGGTCGTGGAGCTTTGCGTTTCAGTCGCAAAGGGGCGCGTGCCTGTGATGGCGGGTGCCGGTTCCAATTCGACCGAGGAAGCGATTCACTACACACGCCACGCCGAGAAGGCGGGGGCCGACGCCGTGCTCGTTGTCGCGCCCTATTACAACAAGCCGAACCAGGAAGGCCTTTATCAGCACTACAAGGCGATCAACGATTCAACGCGCCTGCCGATCTTCGTCTACAACATCCCGGGCCGCTCGATTGTCGACATTCTGCCGGAGACTATGGGTCGGCTTGCGAAGCTGCCGCGGATTGTGGGCGTAAAAGACGCAACGGCCAACATGGCGCGTGTCGATCAACAGATGATTGCTTGCGGGCCCGAGTTCATTCAATTGTCGGGGGAAGACGCAACGGCCCTCGCGTTCAATGCGCATGGCGGCGTCGGCTGCATCTCGGTGACGGCGAATATCGCGCCGCGGCTCTGCTCGGAATTTCAGCTGGCGACGCTGAAGGGCGATTATGTCCGCGCGCGCGAGCTGCAGGCGCTGCTGTTTCCGCTTCATCGTGCGTTGTTCCTCGAGCCGAGCCCTGCCGGGGTGAAATGGGTGGCATCGGAGCTTGGCCTTTGCTCGGCCGATTTACGCTTGCCGCTCGTGGGCCTGACCGAGGCGACCAAAAACGAGCTGCGCGCCGCCATGCAGCATGCGGGGCTGCAACGGAGGAAATAGCGAATAGCGAGTGGCGAGTAGCGAATAGGGGATGAAGTCCTTATATCCCTATCCGCTATTCCCTATTCGCCATTCGCGCGTGTCATGGCCAAAGAACCAACGCAGAAGCTCATCGCCGACAATCGCAAGGCGCGCTTCAACTATTTTATCGAGGACAAGGTCGAGGCCGGGCTCGTGCTGACTGGCTCGGAGGTTAAATCTTTGCGCGAAGGCCGCTGCAATATCGGCGAGGCCTATGCCGCGGAGGACAAGGGCGAGCTCTATTTGCTCAACGCGCACATTCCGCAATACGCACCGGCGAACCGCTTCAATCATGAGCCGCTGCGGAAGCGCAAAATCCTTCTAAAGAAGCGCGAGAGGGCAAAGCTGATGGGGCTCATCGAGCGCGCGGGCTACACGCTCGTGCCGCTCAAGCTCTACTTCAACGACCGCGGCATTGTGAAAATGGAGCTTGGGCTCGGCAAAGGCAAAAAAGCGCCCGACAAGCGCGACACGATCCGCCAGCGCGAATGGGGCCGCGAGCAGGGCAGATTGCTGCGGCAGAGGTGATGAAATCAAACTCTTAAATTCCTCCCCTGTTTACGGGGGA
>JBAQHC010000631.1:0-1993 GCA_049288095.1 Alphaproteobacteria bacterium
GGTTTCGGCAATGTACTTGAGGATATCCCAAAGTGTGGTATTGTCATAGTCAAGTAATGCATAGGTTGTACTCGTATTCTCGATAAGTTCAACGCCGCCTCTGGTATGGCTGAGGCCTGCGAAATTATCCATCAAGTCCTTGATAATTGCTTCGCCCTTCTGATTCGTGTACGTCCTGCTTACGACCCTGCTGAAAAGCCGTTCTCCCCAGCAGCGGCCCGTCACCTTAAGATAATGCTCGTCAACCGATGGTTCATCATACTCGATATCCTCAACCTTGCAAGTGATAATCTGGGGTACGTTCGTTCCTCTGCCAACGTAGATACTGCCGTTAGAGCCTACAGTTATCGGAGTGGATCCGCCTGGACTGTACTTCTTATTCCAGTTCTGAAGTGTCAACTCAAAACTGCTGACTTCTTTCGTGCAGCCAAGATGCACTCTAACATCGATGACGTCCCCTTGAGGGGGTGTAACAGTGCCTAAAACAACTGCGATCTGGGGGATCCCAACGCTGCCGATGCTCATTCAACACCACGTCGAAGCATATTCTGTTCTTGAGCACGCTGGATGTTTCTAGTAACCGTTGGAACCTTGCTTGCTGCAGTATTGTAACTGTTGACGCTTGCCGTGGCATTGTTCATATTTGCCGCAAAAATCGATACTGCTGCAGCTGCTGCTATGATAACGGCGATTCCAACTCCCGTCAAGGCTAGGAAGGTTGCATGGCTGATGTTCAAGGCGTTTTCGGCTGCAGTTGCAATCTGGCATGCAGTAGCATAGATGTTGTGGGCGACTGTTGAAAGGCTGATGGCGCCTGCAGTGGCCGTTTCTGTAGTTCCTTCAATCGCAACAGCAGCCGTCTGGCCGGTAGTCATCATTGAAAGGAAGCTGTACATTCGAGCTGCAGTGGCCACAACCGTTATCATAAGCGATATCGTACGCATCCATTTTGCTGTTTCCTTGTCAACAAGCCCGAAATTGCTAGCAAGCATCGTAACTTCTGTACCCATCATCCCGAAGCTTCTAAAACCACTTGAAATTGAGCGCAAGCTCACATTACACGTTTCGACGTGCGTCTGCATATCCGTAAAAGAAGAAGATGCTGCCTCAACTTGCGCTCCCATCTCCGTTGCGCCGGCTCCAACATCAGCAAAAGAACTTGCCGCCACCGAAGAAGCATCCGAAATCTCACTACCCATCTCAACAGCACGCGTGCCGACCTGGCTAATGCTATCTTGAATGAGCGTAGTGTCAATCGGTGTGATAGGGGGAACTTCAATTGGTGCAACGTCTATCGTTACCGTGGGAGCTTCTATCGGCGGGATTACAGGGAGCTCAATAGGCGCGAAACCTGTTTGAATCGGGGGAACCTCAATCGGAGGGATATATGGAAGAGGGATAGGTGCGAAACTGATTGCCACCGGGGAAGCTTCAACGCTTGCTTTGACTCTTGCTGCATCCTCAGCGACAGCATTGAGCTCAGGGGAGACAAGATTTTCGAGTCGCAAAATCAAGGGTGAAGCTGAAACAGCAGAAGACATAGAGGCAGCGTCAGCAGCTACCGCTTCAAACTCAGACGTAGCCTCGTTGATTGCCTTTACGTTTACGGATATTTCGCCCATGCTCATGTTGATGCCTCATCTGCAGCTCTTTGTAAGCCGGCTGCGATAATCGTGAGAAAATTGATTCTGTTCTCTTCGAGGGCGCGTGTCAAGAAAAAGCGGGGCTGAATGTACCTTGTTCCTAGCTCCTGGAAGAGTGCGTAGGGTACTCTGCATGCGATTTTGACGACCCATTTGTAGATTATCTCGGCAAATATGCTTGATATCAAGAGGCCTGTTCGTACGGGAGCTAGTTGGCGCGCTCGAGCAGCAACAAGCTGGCCAACCTCGTTTAAAGCATCCTGTACATATGCTTGCGTGTTCTCATCTAATGTGCGCATCTTTCTAGCGAATTCTTCAACGCCGCCAACTTCAACACGAAACTCTATGCT
>JBAQHC010000632.1:0-7462 GCA_049288095.1 Alphaproteobacteria bacterium
GGGCAGCGACAACATCGACAAGAATGCGACAGGCGACCAAAGCGCTACGACTGGTGGCGCTGCAGGTAGCTCTGGCACGCATGTTGGCGATGCCAATAGCGGCGGCAGCGTTGACGCGCAGGGCAACTTCGATGGTGCCGTTGGCCAGGGCAATGCCACTGGTTCGGGCAACATCGCTCTGAACTCCGACAAGGCCAAGAAGAACATCGGCGCCGGCAACACCAATGGCGGCGATGCTGGTAATGCGGCGTTCGGTTCGGCAGCGGGCCACGGCAAGGCCGAGGGCAACAATGACATCGTGTTCGGCGCAGGCAATGCGACCGGCGACGGCAACACTGTCCACAACAACAAGACCAAGATCTCTGCCGATGACGGCAGCGCGATCTCGTTCGGCGGCGACGCAAACGTTGCCACGGCGAGCTGGGGCGGCGTGATTCAAAATGGCGACACGAACAACGCCATCACGCAGAAGGGCTTCCTGAACATTGGCCACGATGCTCAGGTCAACTACTCGAAGCTCGATGCGAGCGTGAGCTGGATCGGTATTTCCAATATTTCGGGTCCGGCATTCTCCGGCTCGTACAGCAAGGCCAAGACCGACGCCAACAGCGGTTCGATCGCGGGCAACGCGAGCGGCACCGGCGCGGGCAGCGTTGGTGGTGCAGCCGGCGGCGCTTTTGCAGGCTCTTATGCCTCTTCGGATCCGAATGCGCCGACCACAGAGAGCGGCGTGGGCCTGCAAGGCAACCACGACAACCATACCCACTCGAACGATCCGCAGGATCCGGCTCTCGCGGTTGCGGTTGCGGTTGATGGAGCGGGCAATCTCTCCAACAGCAAGGCCAAGTCGAAGGACAAGGCGAACTCCACCTCAAGCACGTCCGGCGATACCTCGTGGTCGCATTCGGAAAGCACGGCTGAGAGCGGCTACGCTTCGTTCGTAACCGGCAATCTTGACGGCGTACACATTGGCGAGAACGCGCGCGGCGTGTTCGCGCTCGCGGGCAACACCGGCATCGGTGCGTCGCAGAACGCGGTTATCGGCATCAATTCCGATATCGCGGGCAGCGGCAACGCGGTGTTCGGCGGCGGCAATTGATCGAGCGGTAAAGGAGTATATCCATGACAAAACTTTCACTGCTCACCGGCGCTTCTGTTGTGGCACTCGGGCTAGTTTTCGGCTCGGCGGCCTTCGCTTCAGGCGTCGACTTCACGTCTGATCCGGCGCTCGGCGTTGGCAATGCCACCGACGGTGGTCATGTCACCAACAGCAACGGCATCAATGCCGAAGCGGCAGGCCCTCAATCTGCCACGACTGGCGGCGAAGCCGGCAACTCAAGCACAGTGCTCGGCGACTCCAATAGCGGCGGTAGCTGGGACGTTCAGGGCAATGGCGACTTCTCGGCCGGCCAAGGCAATGCCACCGGCTCGGGCAATGTTGCCGTCAACTCGAACAAGTCGAAGTCGAACTTCGGCGCTGGCAACACCAATGGCGGCGCTGCTGGCAATGCCATTGGCGGCTCGGCTGCTGGCGACGGCGTAGCCAAGGGCAACAACGATGTCGTTGGCGGCTTCGGCAATGCCACTGGCAACGACAACAACGTCACCAACAAAGAGAAGGACATCAAAGCCAAGGACGGCAGTGCCATCACATTCGGTGACGGTACTACGGCAACGGCGCTTAACGCCTTTGGCGGCGGTATCGTTCAGGTTGGCTCTGGCGATGCCAGCAAGAACACTGCTCTGACGCAGAGTGGCGTTCTCAACGTTGCCCATGACGCACAGCTCAACATTGCGGACCTCAAGTCCAAAGTGAGCGGCATCAACCTCTTCAACGTGTCGGGCCTTGCGGGTTCGGCATCGGGGAGCGAGGCGAAGACGCATGCCAATAGCGGCTCGGGCGCAGGCAATCTCAGCCTGACGCATGCGGGCAGCTTCGGTGGTGCGATCGGCGGCGCGGCGGCTGGCGCTGGAGCGGAAAGCAGCAACGGCGGCGATGCAACTGCGGGCGCTGGCGCGCTCAATGTTTCGCTCGACGTCGCGAACGCTGATGCCAAGTCGGAAGACAAGGCGAAGTCAAAATCGAGCACGGATACGGATACCTCCAGCTCGGAGTCGACGAGCCAATCAACGAGCGGCAATACGGCGTTCGAGACCGGCGCGATCAGCGACTCAGGTGTCTCGATCGACAGTGGCGCTCGCGGTATCTTCGCGCTCGCCGGCAACACCGGCGTTGGCGCGTCGCAGAACGCGATCATCCACATCAATTCCGACATCGTGGGTGACAACAACCTCGCCTTCGGCGGTGGCGGCAGCACCGCACCATAACCGAGCGTGACTCAAGATCCTGGCGGGGGGCGGTTCCCCGCCAGGACTTCATTCAAGATTTCATTCGTCTTTAGTAGGCGGGAGCGCCAAAAAATGTTGAGGGTAAGTGCAGCAGCACTTGTTCTTTGTGGGTTGACGGCGGCGCCAGTATTTGCCGCTCCGCTTGCCGGAGTGGAGGCGCAGTTCTACCCCAATGAATATAACCAGCCCGACAGTGGGGCAGTGTACGACGATATTCTGAAGAGCGATAATTCTCAGGGTGGCGAAGTCGCTGAATCAGATCTTAAGGGCATGAGCGGCGGTAGCGGGTTCACAGTGAAGGGCAATGCCCAGCTCAATTTAAACGACGCTACTGCAACAACCGATGAGATCATCGATATCGGCACAAAGAGCGGCCAGATCGGCACGCAAACTCTGAGCAATGTGAGCGGCATCAGCACGATCATGCAGAATACCGGCAATGGCGTGACGATGCAGTCCATCAATAACATCAACGTCACTTTGAATAATTAACCCGGCTTTCGAACAAGCCGGGTTACTTCAGGCAAAGGCGAATTGCTTAGCCTAAGTGACGGAAGGACTAAACTGATGGCACACACGAACAACGCTCTGAAGCTCCTTGCCGCGGCATTGGCCCTTGCGGCCAGCGCTGTGCTTACGCCACAAGTGGCGCAGGCGGGAAATGTTGCCTTCTGGGGTTACTCAGCCGGCGACATGGACATCAAGGTCAAGAGCCTCAAAGAGGCGAGGTTCGCGCGCGTCGTTAAGCAGCAATACGACTTCAGCTGCGGCTCCGCAGCTTTGGCGACGTTGCTGTCCTATCATTACGACCAGCCCGTCAGCGAGACGGCGGTCTTCAGGCAAATGTTCGCGGTCGGCGATCAGAAACATATCGAGCGCTACGGCTTTTCATTGCTCGATATGAAGCGCTATCTCGAGAGCCACAATTATCTCGCGGACGGATTTCGGATCAGCTTGAGCCGGTTGCGTGAATTAGGAGTTCCGGCGATCACGCTCATTCAGGTCAAAGGCTACAGGCATTTTGTTGTCGTAAAAGGCATCGATGACAGCCGGGTTCTCTTGGGCGATCCGGCACGTGGCGTGCGTTCAGTCAACGTCAAGGATTTTGATGCCGCGTGGAATGGTATTGCGTTCATTGTCCGCAATAATGCGGATGTCGGAAAGCAGCATTTCAACTTGAAGCAAGATTGGGACACGCTGGCGACCACGCCTTACGGCGTTGCGCTCGCCAGGCAATCGCTGGCTTCGTTCACCGTTAATCTCAAAGACTCTTTGCCCAACTCATTTTGAGGGGAAAAATGAACGCCATTCTCCATAACGAAAATCACACGGCGCGGCAGCGCCATCAGGTGCTGCTTATGACGGCAGCGAGTGCAGCGATTTTGGCTGCTTTCCCGTTGAATGCCGCGTCTGCCGAGGAAATTGATGCACCGGCGGTCTTGCTCGCCGATGTTGCGCCGGTGCCGGATGCCGAGCTCGCGGAAAATCGGGGCGGTTTTTCGATTGGTCATTTGAATGTGTCGTTCGGTTTTACGATGACGACCAACATTCAAGGCCCGACCATGCCTGATCCAATAACCGTGACAACAAATTACACGGTCGATGAGCCGGGACATGTGACGACGACAGGCCCCCAGGTCAGCGGCGCTCAGAGCTTCGCCAGCACATCGAGCGATCAGAACGACCCGTCGCCAGCTGGCACTCAGCAGTCCAACACCAATCACGGACAGCAGGGCAATTCGAATTCGAACAGCTCGACTTCGAACAGCTCGAACGCGCAGCTCGCGCAAAACACGCCGGACAATGGCAAACCCACGTTGACGGTTCAGTCAAACCCGCAGGGCAACTCGTTTAGCATCTCAAGTAATGCCGGCACCACGAACGTTGGCGTCTCGACGGCCCAGGGAATCTTGACGACGATTGCCAACACGGCAAATGACACGACGATCCAAACGCAGGTCGATCTCAATTACGTTGTCAACAATTACCATGACATCGTCCAGAACGCTCACGCGTTCCAACAAGCGTTGAACATCGCGCAGCAAATGCTCGCGCTGCGCGGCATTGCTGGGCACTAGCTGAACGGGATCGCACAGAGTTCTAGCATGCCCCAGATGCGCTCCCGAGGCCGGCCCGAATCTTCGGGGACATCGACATTGGCCGCGCGCACGGACCCCGAGGTGCCGCTAGGAAATGTGGGATCGCTGCCAGAGTCCTCTCAGACGGAGACCGATACCGGCGATCGTTCCGTGGTCTTGTGGGATGAGGTGAACGTGCCCGAAGTGGCCGAAAGCGCCGAAAACAAGGTGCTTAGCAAGGGGCTCCCGGATGATCCGGCAGCGCATTGAGCCGGATTTAGGTTTGCCTCAGTGGAATAGACGCCACGTTAAAGGTGTACGGAACGTCACGGTGACGTCAGGCGCCGTATCCGTCACGCCGATCGCGACGTTGAAGTTGAGGCCCACATTGTTGTCCACGGCCACCGAAGCACCAATCAACAGCTGACCGAGTTGCGCATCCTGAGAATGCGAAACTGCCGTTGTCGAGCCGGTAATCGATGAGCCGCTGCCAGGCGCGAGAACATTGAGCAGCACATCGCTGCGCGTGTGGGTGTCCGTGCCCAAAATCCAGCTGTGCTGATAGCCGAAGCTCATTGACACTGAATCATTGAGCCCGATGCCCATGCCGAGACTAATATCGACTGCTCCGCCGGGACTGACATCGGTGACTGTAAGTCGGTTTTCTTCCTGCGTATTGGGGAAAATAGCGGTATTCGGCGTCTTAAGTGTGTCTTGGATGATTTTGTTCACGTTCTTCGAAAATGTGTACTGATAACCGACATTGGCGAACAGAACGACAGGATCAGAGGGATAGATCATCGTGAACTGCGGCTCGACCGTCCAGAACCCGGATCCGGTCGGCAGCTTCAAGGGCAAGCCCGCTTGCAAATCAAACGGCACATCGTAGGGCCCGATGCCTGTCGTCGATTTCGCGCGAACGCCGGCAACGAAATAAGGGTAAGGCCCCTTGGGCTTGTTGAGCTGATAGTGCGCGCCGAACTCGACGTCTCCGACGCTATCGCCGGTAAGTTCCGTTACAGTGTTGCCGATGTTCGAGATAAACACGTTGTTGAATGTCTTGTCGTCGCGATAGAGAAACGGCACTTGCGCGTCGACTTCGAGCCGTCGCGTCACGCCGTAACGAAATGCAAACGTGCTCGTTACAGATTCACGATCGATGTTTTCGGCTAGAAGGTTTCCGATGTTGAAAGCGTCGGCGAGTTCGACACCGTCGAAGAAGAACCGATTGACCGACGAGTGGGAATATTCGACCGTCGGTGTAAACACCAACGCGCCTCTCGGTGTCAGCACGCCGCCGCGATCGGCCAGAACGGCAATATCGATGGCCGGCGTCTCCTTCTTCGGCTTCTCGCCCACTTCAGACTCGCCCGAAAGCGTCGGGGCTATAGCCGAGCGCACGAGATCTTTCAGTGTGTGAACATGGATGTTGCCGTCAGCATCGTAGGGCGAATTGTTGGCTGCGACCGCAGTTTCGCGCCCAGGCGCCGGAATTCCGAGATCGTTCTTTGCGGTGCTGCCGACCAGCTGTGAGCGCCCATCGTAAGCCGTGTTTTGTGCTGTCGCGGTCGCGCGGTCATTGGCGGGCGCGCCCGATGCCACGGCATCACTCTCCGCGCCGCGTGGAACCGCATGCGCGGTCCGATTTGCTTGAGCGGCGCTGGGCGATGAAGCCTTTGAAGCGAGCGCCGGCGATCCGGTTATTGCTGCTTTAAGCTTCAGGAGCTCGACCTTCTGGTTTTCCAGCTCCGAGCGCTGCCTGTCGATGTCGGCTTGCTGCCGTTCGAGCTTTTGATTCTGCTCGTCGATCGTTTTGAGCAGCGTTTGCAAACGATCCGCATCGATCTGGGCACCGGGTGCCGCCGCGCTATCGGCGAGCGCCGGACAATAGGCGGCAAGATTGATGCACAAGGCCGCAATAGCGGTTTTGCCCGCGCTGTTCATTAGATGGCTCCGTTTTCTCCACGCGCGTCGAGCTTTAACCGAGTCTCCTCGCGTGTGAAACTCTTCCGGTGAAGAATGCGGCACCGAACGACGGACCATTATGAATCCCCAACTGAGTGCAGCGCTTAACGCGCAGACTGACGACGCATGACGGCGGGCTTATTGCGTCGTTACCCCGAGATCATATTTCTTGATTAACCGATAAAGCGCAACTCTCGAAATACCAAGAGAACGAGCGGCTTGCTGGACATTGTTCGCATGATAGTTGAGTGCGCGGCAAATCACATCATACTCTGCCTTGGCGCGCGCCTCGGTGAGGGTGGGGAGTTGAGCTTTATCGCTTTCATCCAGAAGCGAGATGCCAAGATCGTCCGGACGCACCAGCTGGCCCGAGCACATCACGGCAGCGCGCCGCATGGCGGCAATCAACTCGCGGACGTTGCCGGGCCAGCCATAACGCCTGATCGCAACCGTCGCTGCCTTGGACAATCTCAGCGTGCTGCGGCCTTCATCGCTGGCGAACTTTGAAAGGAAGAAACGCGCGAGCAGCTCGACATCGTCACTGCGCTCACGCAGCGGCGGAAGAATCAGCCGCAACACATTGAGGCGGTGATAAAGATCCTCACGGAATGTGCCTGCGTCAACGGCTTTGCGTAGATCGATATGCGTCGCAACGATAATACGCGTCTCGACAGAGATAACACGGTTGCCGCCGAGGCGGTCGATCTTGCCTTCCTGGAGGAAGCGCAAGAGATGTGCCTGCACTTCGAGCGACATATCGCCAATTTCGTCGAGAAAGAGCGTGCCGCCATGTGCGGTCTCCACACGGCCGATCTTGCGCGCATTCGCACCGGTAAAGGCACCGCGCTCATAGCCGAAGAGCTCTGACTCGATGAGGGTCGGCGGGATGCCGGCGCAGTTGATGGCGACGAACGGCCCGCTAGCAACCGGGGAACGCTCATGGATAGCGCGTGCTGCGAGCTCTTTGCCGGTGCCGCTTTCGCCGGAAATGATGACGGCGGCTTCCGAGCCTGCAACTTTGCGGATATTCGCAAACACCTGGCGCATTGCCGGGCTCGTGCCGACCATCT
>JBAQHC010000633.1:0-10917 GCA_049288095.1 Alphaproteobacteria bacterium
TTGCTCAAGATATTCATTCCGAGAATGAGCTTCGAATCGCCCTTCAAGAGATCGCTGGTCAACGTGATTTGCGGGTTCGTGATGTTTACGCCCTCAAAAGAGAGGGTCTTGAAGGGATAGGAATAGAGTACCGTTTCAGTACCGTTGACGTTGGCCGAGCGTGCCTTCAATTCAGGCGGATCGGCGCGCCATTTGAATAGGCGCTGCGCAAGTGCGCGCGGCAAGAAGGAGTCAGTCGCACCGGTGTCGATCAATGTTTCGATCTTTTGTCCATCGAGTTCCAAATCCATGGCGATGTGACGCGTGGCATCGAGATGCAACGGAACGGCGGCGTAAGGCTCGTTTGTCCAATAGACGACCTGGCCCTTGCAATGCTTGGGTGAATAGAGGTTGAGGTCCGCTCGGCCGAAATCGAATTCCGCATCGAAGGCACTGATGAGATCAGGCCCCAGCAAGCCGTCCATGAATTCAGTGGCCATCGTATCGGGCATGATCATGAAGTTGATGCCCTTGCCCTTGAGTTGCCCCAACACCAGTTCGTCGACAGTCACGTAGGTGCTGACCTCGTTGCCGTAGACGTCGCGTAGATAGACAAGTTTCGATTGACGAACGGGAAGATTGAGCTTTGCGGCAGATGAGGCTCTGAGCATGCTTATCACGGCGCCAGTGTCGACGATCAGATACATTGTTTGGCCGTTCAACTGGGCCTGTATCGAATTGAGTCCGCCAATGGGTATGAGGACGAGAGACGTGAGTCGGGCCAAGGTGCAATTCAGCGTGTCGGCCGCGCGCGCTGGCTGCATGGCCAAGGCGAGGGCTGCGATCAGGCCCAAGACCATCCGAAATGTCTGGTTCATTCTCCCCCCAAGAATGGCTATCACAAGACGCGGTCGCCTTTGATAGTCGTGCGGATTAAATGGCGGCGCTCGTTTTCGTAATCGTGGATGCCGCAATGCTGGGTGAAGCGATTGTCCCACACCATCACAGTGCCCGGCTTCCAGCGCACGCGGCATTGATATTGAATCCGGTAGGGCATGCTGCTGAGATATTCCATCAGCGGCTTTGAATCCTCTTCGCTCCAGCCGTCGAAGCGCTTGAAATAGGCATTGGTCACATAGAGCGCTTTGCGTCCGGTCGCGGGATCTGTGCGCACGGCTGGCTGTACGCTCTCAAGCTCCTCGTCGCTGAAGTTGTGTTCCTCACGCATGCGCAGCTGCTTCTCTTTGGGCAGCGCGCGATTCCTCGTCCAAACGTCGCGCGCGGAATAGACGATCTTCAGTGTGCTGAGCGTTTTCTTGAGGCCTTCGGAGAGGGCATCGTAGGCCAAGAACATGTTGGCAAACGCGGTGTCGCCGCCGTAAGCAGGCACATCGAGCGCGCGCATCACCATGGCGTAGGGCGGCCTGGGCAGGAACGGCGAGTCGGTATGGAAGCGCGTGAAGGGCACAACCGTCACCGGCTCATGCGCCTCGCGCCGGACTTCCTGCATATCTGGATGGCCGGGATAGATCGGCGCTTGCGGGAGTTCGGTGAGCTCGCCGAAATAACGCGAAAAAGCCTTGTGCTGCTCGGGCGTGATGTCCTGATCGCGCATCACGAGGACGAGGAAATGCGTAAAAGCGCGCTTGATTTCTTCAAGCGTGCCGACATCGAGCGGGCGCGAGAGATCAACCCCGGCAACTTCGGCGCCGCAAGCGCCGGTCAGCGGCTCAACCTTGATGCGGCTGAATTCCGGCATCGGCAGGCCGGAAACGATGGTGGCGGTTCTTGTGTTTTCGACGGCGCTCATAATGGGCCTCCCAATTTGCGGCGAGTATAGCCCAGGAATGAGCGCAACTGAATTGGCCTAAAGCTCGGGTTCGATGCGCGAGGGACCAGAGTCTGCCTCATCGTCCCGCGCGCGCAAGAAAGGAATTTGCGCGAGGATAAATGCGGCCGTCACCGGCACGGTGATCAGCGCAAGGATCAGCATCACAACCGTGATGACGAGATCGATGTCGGGCGAGACTTGGATAAATTGCGCGGCTTCCGCATGTGCCCAGGCGTTGAGCGGAAGGAATTGAAGATTGGGCAGAAGTAGTGCGCCGATATAGAGGCCGAGAAGTGCCGCCCACAAGATCGTGCCGAGCATGGTCAAATGCCGCGCGGCGCGGTAGCCAAAGAAGCACAGCACCGCGACATAGGCTGCAACGCCGATGCGATAGATGCTGGAGGACGGCAAATAGTCGATAATGCGCTGCGTGATTTCGAGGACTTTCGTGCCGCCGAGTTGCGGCCCATGCGCGAACACGGGCACGAACATATTGGTGACGACCGCAACGCCAGCCGCCACGAGGCTACGCGCAACATGCACGATGATCGATGTTCGCATGGCTTTGTTCCCCCCAAACCCATGTCTGCAGAAATAATTATGCCCTCTCCCGAGGGAGAGGGCAGCAGCATTTTTTCAGCTGGGTGGGGCGACTAGCGGCGGCCGAAGCCTTGCGGCGCCGGAATGACGATTTCTCCGGCGGCCTTTGCATCTTCGGCGGAAATGCGCCATTCGCCGGCCTTCACATTGGCCTCGATTTGCTCGGGCTTGGTTGCGCCGGCGATGACGCTGGCGACCGGCCTTTGCGCGAGCAACCAAGCGAATGCGAGATCCAGGAGTTTCTTGCCGCGCTCGGCCGCGAATTTTTCGAGCTTTTCTAGTTTGTCGAAATTGGCATCCGAAAGCGCACCGCGGAAGAACGGGCTGTCGCCGCCCAGGCGCATGTCGTTGCCCGGCGCCTGCCCACGCTTGTATTTGCCGGTGAGAAGACCACTCGCAAGCGGGAAGTAAGGCAGGATGCCGACATTGTTGGCTTCCGCCGCGGGCACGAGATCGCGTTCGATATTGCGCTCGAGCATGTTGTAGTAGTTCTGCGCGGAAATGAACGGCGTGTAGCTGTTCGTCTTTGCGATCCACAGCGATTCGACAAGCTGCCAGCCGGCGAAGTTCGAGCAACCAGCGTAACGGATTTTGCCCTCGCGCACGAGATCATCGAAGGTCGAGATCATCTCTTCGAACGGCGTGCGCACATCGGGGAAGTGAATCTGATAAAGGTCGATCCAATCCGTGCCGAGGCGCTTCAAGCTCGCTTCGACGGCTTGGCGCATGTAACGGCGTGAAGCGCCGGACACATATTCGCCTTGTCCCATCGGTCCGCCGAATTTCGTGGCGATGATGACATTGTTGCGCTTGCCCTTGAGCGCTGCGCCCAACATCTCCTCAGATTTACCTTGGCTGTAAATGTCCGCCGTGTCGAACAGCGTAATGCCAAGATCGATCGCTTTGTCGACAACAGCCTTGGTCTGGGCCTCGTCGCAGCGATTGCCGAAATTGTTGCAGCCCAACCCTACGGCGGAAACTTTGAGGCCTGAGCGGCCAAGCGTTCTGTATTCCATGATCTTCCCTCCTGGCGGCGCGGGGTTCCGTCGCCGTTTTCGCGTGCCGAGGGAGCCTACACCGCGCCTGCCGGGGCTGGCGAGATGGAGCAATGCCTGGCAGCGCTCATTAGTGCGTGACGATGACTACAGGAGGCATAAACAGTCGCGAGGCAACGGCTCCGAAGATCGCCCCGACAATCACCGCGCAGATGATGGCGACGAGCGTGTAAGTCGTAGCGCGCTCGCTCGGCGGCTTCATCAACACAGGCAAGCCGAGGAACAAAAGATAAAGACTGTAAAGCGCACCGATCACCGAGATGATGCCGCCGATGCCCGGGATAATGTTGAATGCGCCGGCAACCCAAGCTGCGGTCGGCGCATAGGCGGCGACCTTGAAGGCTTGATTGAAATTTTTCTGAGCGCCGAATTGCGGGGCAAGGTAATCGATGATCAGCGCAAAGACGTAAACCGCGCCCAGCGAGAAGGCGAAGCTCACAATCGCCTGCAGCAGCAAGAAGCCGAGACCACTGAGCAGCAGACCGAGAAAGCGCGCGATGGCGGGAATTGCCGCAAGCGGAATAATGTAGCCGACATAAAGGCTCTGCACGCCTGCAGATTCGCCGTCGATTTGGGCCCAAGCGGCTTGGGGGTTGAGGAGAATCTGCTGAACGCGCGCGATGATCGCCTGGGCTTGCATGGGCCTCTCCGGAATCACTTTTCGCGACTCTAAACGACGTGGTGAGGCCTGTCTTGCGCGCGGTGGGGATGGCAAGCTTCGGGGAAGACAGAATAACATCCCCAATAGAGAACCTCGGGAGCGGAACATGGCGGACGGGCAAAATCGGGCCGGCGCGGGGGACGGGCGCGCTTATGGCTTCAAGCCGGGCGTGCCGGACGAGGATATGGCGCGTGTCGGGCCCGGAACGCCGGGCGGCGAGCTATTGCGGCGCTATTGGCAACCACTCGCGGCTTCATCCGACGCCGGCAAATTGCCCAAGCTCGTCAAGATTTTCGGCGAGGAGCTGATCCTTTTTTGCGACGGCTCGGGCAAGCCGGGCCTCCTCTATCCACGCTGCGCGCATCGCGGCACGTCGCTGCTTTACGGGCGCGTCGAAGAGAAGGGCATTCGGTGCTGCTATCACGGCTGGCTGTTCGACACCGAAGGCAAAGTTGTCGAGATGGCGTGCGAGCCGGGCGTTCAAAACACCAGCGCGCGCCAGCCCTGGTATCCGCTGGTTGAGAAATATGGGTTGATTTTCGTTTACATGGGCCCGCCTGAAAAGCAGCCCGTGTTCCCGCGCTTCTCGGTCGTCGAAGATCTCGCCGAGGATGAGTTCATCGTTGCACGCGGCGGCCTCGCGCCCACGCCAATGCAGCGCGGCTCAAACATGGAAGCGCTCATCGGCACCGACTATAATTGGTGGAACTTCCACGACAACGTGCTTGATCCGTTTCACCTTTACTGGCTGCACGGCAACTTGAACGGCATTCAGTTCGTGAAGACCTATGCGCTGCTGCCGGAGGTCGAGTTTCAATACACGAAGGATGGCGTGCGCTCGATTCAGCATCGCGACATCGGCGGCGGCCGGATTCACCAGCGCATGGGCCAGGCGCTCCTTCCCAACATGAACACGATCACGCCGCTGGATGATTCCGTCGGCTTCGGCGGCCTCGGCTGGACGATTGGCGTCGACGACACGAATTTCCGTACCTTTACCATCGGAAAGATGAAGAAGGGCGCGGACCCAACACGGATGATGCGCGAGCTTGGCATCGCCAACGGCACTTGGGGGCCGAACAAGCCTTCAGGCGAGGCCTGGACGCTGGAAGATCATCAAAACTGGCAAAGCGATTATGTCTGCCAGAAGGGACAGGGCGATATCAGCCTGCATTCCGAGGAGCACTTGTCCGCCACCGATACGGGGCTCGCGATGTTCCGCCGAATGTTTCGTCAGCAGGCGGAGCGTGTTCAGCGCGGGGAGGATCCGATCGGCGTGACTTTCGACGAGCCTTATCTCTTCAAGCCGACGGCGGCGAACTGCATTCTCGATGCTAAGACGATGCAGGCGATCGACGGCCCCGATGGCCGATTGTTGAGCTAGGCTTGTTCGAATGGCGGAGATGAGCGGCCGCGTTTGCCTGATTACAGGAGCGACCAACGGCATTGGCCGCGCGGCCGCGGAGGCGCTCGCGCGGATGGGCGCGGCTGTCATTCTGCACGGCCGAAGCGTCCAGCGGCTCGATCATGCCGTTGCGGAGATCAGGTCCGCGACTGGTAATGCCAATGTCTCGCGCCTCGTTGCCGATCTTTCATCGCTTGCCGAAGTGCGGCGGCTCGGCGCCGAGATCAACGCGCTCACATCGCCTCTGCATGTGCTCGTCAATAATGCCGGCGTGCTCAATCTGCGGCCGCACACAAGCAAAGACGGTTTCGAACTGCAATTCGCCGTCAATCACCTCGCGCATTTTCTTCTGACCAATCTCGTGCTCGACAAGCTCAGAGCAAGCGGCAAGGCGCGCGTCGTGGTCGTTGCCTCGCGCGCACACTATGGTAATCCGCCTGATCCAAATCGTCTCGAAAACAACCCTAGCCTCGCCGCCTATGGCCGTTCCAAATTCGCCAATGTCCTGTTTGCGAAAGAGCTGGCGCGGCGCCTTTCCGGCAGCGATATGACGGCGAATGCGCTGCATCCCGGCGTGGTGTGGACGAATATGGTGCGCCAGCCTCGGCCGCCAATCTCATGGATTGCTCCAGTTCTCAAGCCGTTTCTGATTTCGCCGGACGATGGCGCCAAGACCTCCGTCTATCTCGCATCCTCTCCTGCGGTCGCCGGCGTGAGCGGCAAATATTTCGATGAGTGCAAAGAGGTCGCTGCCGATGTGGCAAGCGATGATCTCGCGCTCGCCCGCGCTCTGTGGGAAAAGAGCGCCGCGCTCGTCAAGCTTGGATAATCCGGTGCGTCAGCTCCGCAAGCTCATCTCGCCCATTAACAATCTGGGGCCGGGCCTCGTCACGGGCGCCGCCGACGACGACCCAAGCGGCATCGCCACTTATTCGCAAGGCGGCGCGCAATCCGGCTATCAGCTGCTGTGGACGATGCTGCTCACCTATCCGCTGATGGTCGCCATCCAGCTGGTGAGCGCGAAGATTGGCCGCGTCACCGGCGATGGGCTCGCCAAGAACATGTGCGCGATCTTTCCGCGTCCGGTCGTGGGCCTGCTTGTCGCGCTCTTGTGGACCGGCAACGCAATCAATATCGGCGCGGATTTGAGCGTTATGGGCGAGGTCGCGGCTGATTCCTTGCATGCCGAGCGGCACATCTTCACGGCCGGCTTTGCGTTGGGCTCGCTGCTCTTGCAGCTTTTCGTGCCGTACCGCAATTACGCAAAGCTGCTCAAATGGCTCACATTGGTATTGCTCGCTTATGTCGGCGTGATCTTCACCGTCCGCGTCGATTGGCTTGCGAGCTTGCGCGGGCTCCTCGTCCCCGCGTTCGATGCCAAGAGCGAGGCAACCCTCATCGTTGCAATCTTCGGCACGACGCTCAGCCCTTATTTGTTTTTCTGGCAAGGCGCCCAAGAGATCGAGGAGTTGCATGAAAAGCCGAACGAAAAGCCACTGAAGCAGGCGCCGGATGAGGCGCCGCTCGCGCTCAGCCGCATCAGGTTCGACACGCTCGTCGGCATGGCGGTTTCCAATCTCGTTGCGCTTGCGATCATGATCTCGACCGCGGCGACCCTTCACGTGCACGGCATCACCCAGATCGATTCGGCTGCGCAAGCCGCGCAGGCGCTTGAGCCGATCGCCGGGAGGTTCGCGTTCCTTCTGTTCATGCTCGGCATCATCGGCACCGGGCTTCTGGCGATTCCGGTTCTTGCCGGCTCATCGGCCTTCGCTGTCGGCGAATGGCTTGACTTCAAATGCGGGCTGGAGTTTTGGCCGTGGCAGGCGAAGAAGTTCTATGCCGTGCTGGGCGCTGCCGTGCTGTTCGGCCTCGCGATGGATTTTCTCAAACTCAATCCGCTTCACACGCTCGTCTGGAGCGCGGTCATTAACGGTTTGATCTCGGTGCCGCTCACTGCGGCGATGATGCTGGTTGCGCAAAGCCGCGCGCAAATGGGCGAGTTCGTGATTGGCCGGCGGCTCAGGATTCTGGGTTGGCTGACGACCGCGATCATGGGCCTCGCTGCTGTGGGCTTCTTTCTAACGCTCTAACCTAGTCACATCGGCTCATGCATCTGATGCCCGGCGCTGATTGTGGCCGTGTACTCGGATTCGCTTTTAAGGTTACAAAGGGGGAGCCAATTTTTCTATTGGAACGTTCACTCGTGCTAATGTCGGCGGGGGCACGCTGAACGTATGGGGGGATTTCATGAGGCGTCGTTTGGTCACCACAATTCTGGCAGTATGTTCTTATGCCACCGTCTCATTTGCGGCGGGCGCGCTCACCGCAAGCGACGACGCCTATTTAATGGCCGCGTTCAAATATTCCGAGGCCGAGTTGAAAAACCTTCATCAGAAAAGCTTGAGCTGCCAAGCGCTGATCGATGCCGCCATCAACGACCCGCAAACAATGTATGTTGCCTCGGCGCGTTATGATGAAGTCGCGGCGGCGCTCGCGACGGTGCAGAAGCATCCCGGTAACGATCAATCCTGTTCGCCTGAATCCGAGAATCCCACAAACTGAAGCTGTGCCACGTTAGCGCATAGCTCCTGATGAGTTTGGTGGTGGGCGGTACAGGGATCGAACCTATGACCCCTTCCATGTCAAGGAAGTGCTCTACCGCTGAGCTAACCGCCCACTAGGGGTCGCGATATAGCGGTAAAGCGTTAAGGCTGCAACCCGCGCTTTGTTAAAGCCGGCGGTTAAAGGCGGCTCGCCACCCTGTGCTCGCGGCTTGCCTCAAGTGCGCTGACCTTGGGCGAGGCGGTGAGGTCGTCAAGCCGCGCATCGAAGGACTGTGCGAGCGATTCGGCGCCGGCGGCCTTGGGGTCGTCGTGCATAGCGATCAGCCAGTGCTCATAAGCGATCTCGACATTGGCGGTGAGATAGGGCTCGACATCGGCGGCCTCGCTCTCAACCGTGTCGGAAGTTTCTTCGAACGCCCATTCGAGTCGCGCGGCCATCGACTGGTCGGCGATCGGAAATGCGCTTGGCTTTGCGGGCGCAATCTCCGCGCCGTTCTCGATCTCCTTCGCGCGCATCTTGAAGAAGCGCGCGACATCAGGGTCGACGCGCGGCGCTTTTGCTTCGGTGATGTAGTTGTCGTGAAGCGCGACGGCATAGACCTCGCCTTCCGACATAAGCCTGTTGCGGTCGAATGTGCGGGTCTCACTCGCAGAAGTCGCGAGACTCATAAAGAGCATAAGGCCCGCGAGTTGAAATGTGTTTGGCATGGCGCTGCTCCGTCGTTCTACACATGCGCGGCACGTGCTTCAGGAACAAGGCAAGCCTCGCAGAGTTTCGTGCCGGAACGATGATGCGCCGGCGACCTAATTGCGGCGGAATAGGGCTATTTGTGGCGCTCCCCATTAATCGATAATACCGCATCGAGCTCATCTGCTCCGTAGACGGATCAGTTGCGCACCTAGCGCCGTAGCAGCAGCGCCATGGTACGCGCGAAAGTCTTGTCGGTCACAATGTCGGGGAGCACTGCGCGCTGATAGGTCAAGCTGTTGAACAGGGCATAAATCACAACCGTGAACTCGAGCGCCGGCATCGGCAGTTCCGATTCGGGTATCGAAGCTTTGATATCGGCAGCGACTTGTTCATAGCGCGCTCGCGCAAATGCTCCCATACGCTCTCTAAGGCCTTCGTGGGTCAGCGCGTAAAGGTCCATCTCGCTCATGAAGGCAAGGTGCTTAATGGCCTCCTTGCTGCGCGCTATGGCCTGGTCGGCAAGCTGCGCAACTTGCTTTTCAAGAGAAAGACCCGGTCGGAAGACCGGCCGTTGCACCGGCAGCTTGTTCATGGCGACGGCAAAGACGAGATCGTCCTTATTCTCGAAGTTGCCGTAGATGGCCCCCTTGGTCATGCCGGCCTGCGCGGCAACCTCTTCAAGGCTCGTGGCTGAAATTCCGTTCTCTCGAAATAGCTTCCAAGCGGCGTCGATAAGCTGGGCGCGCGTGTTTGCGCGCTTGGTGCCCGGCTTGCGCTCCGGCTTCTTGGAGGAACGACTCGACATCGGCTCAAGAATATACTAATAGTATTTTATACTGAAGGTATAATTAGGGGTGGGCGATGAATTGGGTTGGAAGCACCGTGGGCGCCGGAATATTGGCGGCAGGAATTCTTGGCTGCGTTGCTGTCGCGAACGCGGATCCGCAGCCGCCCTCGATGCCAGACATGCAATTGCGTAGCGCGGGCAACCGGCTGGTGATGCTGCCAGACGGGCGGCGCCTGAACGTCAATTGCACGGGAAGCGGACCCGCGACCGTGGTCCTCGAAGCCGGTTTTGATTGGGGCGGAAGCTGGAGTTGGTTCAAGGTTCAACCCGAAATAGCAAAGTTCGCGCGCGTTTGCTCTTACGACCGCGCGGGCATCGGTCTTAGCGATCCCGGCCCGCTGCCCCGGGACGGTGCGCACATAACTGCCGATCTACATGCATTGATGAGCGCGCTCGGCGAAAAGCCTCCTTATGTGCTCGTCGGACAATCGGTCGGTGGCGTGTTGGTTCGCGTCTATCGCGTCCGACACCCCGAGGACGCGGCCGCGATGGTGCTGATCGACCCGGCGCAACCGGGAAAGGATGCATGGCGAAAACCTTGGAAGCAGAAGCTTTTGGAGTGTCTAACACTCGCCAGGTCAGGTGCGGTGAACGCGGGCACGAAGGATTGCATGCCTCCGGGAATGGATAATCCGCCGCCCGTTGTCGTCACGCTCGCTCAAAGGCCGGCGACATGGGAGATGCTGTTGTCCGAGCTTGATAACGTCGATTCCTATTTCGCTGAACTCAAGACTAACGAGCATTCGCCTTACGCAACTCCGCTCATAGTCCTGACGGCTTCTGAACAGAACCTCGATAAAAAGGCGCTCACCGACTGGATCGCTGGGCATAAACGCATCGCTGCTCTTTCGACGCGTGGCGAACAGCGCCTGATCACTAAGAGCTCGCACAGCATTCAGCTCGACCGGCCCGACGCCGTCGTTCAAGCCATCAAAGATGCAATCGCCGAGGCGGGAGTGTCGCGATGATCTGGCTCAGACGGATCGGTATTGCGCTTGGCGCTTTGATTCTGCTGGCAGCAGCCTTTGTCGGGTTCTGTGCGTTGTCTTGTTGGAGCGATATGCGCATCGACACCGCGCGTGGCATCAATGAATCCGGTTACGTCAAGATCGGTGGCATCGACCAATGGGTGCAAATCCGTGGGCGCGACCGGAATAATCCGGTCTTATTGTATCTAAATGGCGGGCCTGGCTTCTCCACCATCGACGGCACCTATTTCTATCGCGAATGGGAGAAGCGCTACACCTTGGTGATGTGGGATCAACGCGGCGAGGGGAAGTC
>JBAQHC010000634.1:0-2331 GCA_049288095.1 Alphaproteobacteria bacterium
CGCGCGCCGTCCTGCAAACAGAGGCGCACAACGCTAGCTGAGGGCGCAAAATCCCAGATATATGGCCTCTTGATAGGCGCAGCGACAATCAAGAGGACTGGTCCAGCGCCCGAACCTGAATATTCGCGCAGGCGCCAAAACGCATTCGATGCAATGATGCGATAGTCGCTTTCCCTCGCATCATATCCAAGTGCCGCCAGCGCGTCTCCCTGCGCGCGGCGCCAAATGTCCATCAACGCGTAGATCGATGGCCAGATGCTGGCGATGGGCACGGCATTGCGCGTGCTGCGGGCAAGCGTTGAATGCGTTGCCGCTTGTGGCACCAGTCTCAGAGGGTGGGCTCTTCGCTACACCCGGTCGGAACCCGGGCTTGGGGGTAGTTCCCAAGGAGGTCCTTGGCCTCCGCCAAACGCTTATCTCGATCATGGTTTACGTGCACGTGCACGTGTGTGGCTCCATTAGCCTCGATGCAATCGCCGACACGAGGGTCTATCGCTACTCGCTGAGTCAAATCTCCAGCGCCAATGAAGACCGGTATCCACCGCCGATGCTCGTCCATCTTTGCGTAAACATAGTTGCCCGGCTTGTTTGGCGTCAGTTCCGGATGTCGAACATATACTTCGTAAATGTACTTCTTCCCCGATGCTCCAGTCCAGGTGCAGGTCGTATGATCTGACATGTTCCTCTCCATGGAGGGAAGCTCGCCGCTCGAGTCGAATGGCGCGGCGCTCTTGAACCGACGGAAAACTTAACTCACGCGACGCGAATAGATTTGACACGCATCAATTCAGCGCGGGGACTTTGAAGCATAAACTATTTTAGGCGTTCTGAGATCACTCCAAGCAAGCGGACGAGCGTCATGACAGAAATTCTGGATTTCAGCGCGGCCCAGCTTGCTGCCGAAGATTGGGTTGATGATCTGACGCAGCGTCTTGGTTGGCGGGACAGTGAGCGAGTTTACTCTGCCTTTGTAGCGGTACTGCATGCCTTTCGCGATTCCTTGCCGAGGGATGAGGCGATCTATGTCGGAGCCCAACTGCCGCCATTGCTGCGTGGCTTCTACTATGAAGGTTGGCACGCAACCGGGCTCGCGGCCGCGAAAGGGCGTGAGGCCTTCTTAGAGCGCATTCGCGACAGTCTCCATCACGATCCGGGCATTGATGCGGAAGAGGTGGCCCGCGCCGTGCTTGCACTGCTTGCAGCTCGCATGCCGGCGGCCGAGCTCGAGGATGCAAAAGCGGCCACTCCGAAAGCGCTGCATTATCTTTGGCCGGCCTAAAGTGCGAATTATCGAGACGGAGGAAGAACATGACTACCACGGGCTTATCCACGTTCGACGAAACCGTGCAGCTTTCCAATCAGTGGCTCAACGAGCTGATGCGTGCGGTCGATTGGGACGACAGAAATCGTGCCTATCGGCTGCTGCGCGCGACCCTGCATGCACTGCGTGACCGGTTGCCCGCGCACGAGGCCGTGCAGCTTGGCGCACAACTACCTATGCTCGTCCGTGGCTTCTATTATGATGGCTGGCATCTTAGAGATGTGCCTCCGACGGAGCGGACAAAAGAGGCTTTCCTTGCTCACATCGAAGCGGCATTTAAGACGGACCCCAATGCCGATACAGAAGGATTGGTGAGAGCGGTCTTCGCCCTGTTAGCGCGCAAGATCTCGCCCGGCGAGATCGAAGACGTGATGCATGCGCTGCCCGCGGCGGTGCGCTCGCTCTGGCCATAATCTGGCCGCGCAGCGGGTTTCGGCCCGGATCAATGTGTCTATTGGCCTCTTTTGGGATGGTTCAGCGAGAAGCAATGCGCAAAGCTCTGTCACATATGCGGGCGCGCATGCGTGGATGCGGCGCGAGGAATGAAGAGGGTGGGAAGCCGAGCTTCTGGATGACACTGGTCTGCGACGGGCTCCTCTTAATTGGAGCGGTCACGATTCTCGGCGGGCCCATCGCAATCATTGTCGGTATGTTTCTTGATTTCAATTGGCTCATCATAGGCTGTGGTGCTGGTGCTTTGCTTACCGGATGCACAATAGCTTTGGCTTGGAAGAAGCTCTTTTGGGAGCCGTTCGCACGCCGGCTTCGCTCCTTGTAAAGCTGAGGAGTTGCAACGATGCCGGAGGCTGCGATTACTGCTGCTGAAAAGGCGCCGCCGGCTATCAATTTGCCAGGGACAGATGCCGAAGACGCGGCAGCGCAGATTGCTGTGCGCGTGCTGCAGCTCGTCAGTGAATTATCGATAGAGCTGCACCCGCACAGGCGAGGTCAGCTCAATCCGACGCTTGATGCGCACTTAGACAAGGACTTCGGACTTGACAGCCTGGGCC
>JBAQHC010000635.1:0-1929 GCA_049288095.1 Alphaproteobacteria bacterium
TGCGGGCTCCAGTCAAGGACGAACTGAATGGCCAAGGACAAGACAAAGGTCCGCCGCAAGGAGCGCAAGAACATCGCAACCGGCGTTGCGCATGTGAATGCAAGCTTCAACAACACGATGATCACGATCACCGACGCACAGGGGAACACGATCTCATGGTCGTCCTCAGGCATGATGGGCTTCAAGGGTTCGCGCAAATCAACGCCGTATGCCGCGCAGATGGCGGGTGAAGATGCTGCGAAGAAGGCCCAGGAGCACGGCATGCACACGCTTGAAGTCCTCGTTGCGGGTCCGGGCTCGGGCCGCGAGTCGGCCTTGCGGGCTCTGCAGTCGGCGGGCTTTACGATCACGACGATCAAGGACGTAACGCCAATCCCGCACAATGGTTGCCGTCCGCCCAAACGCCGGCGCGTTTGACGGTTCATCCGTCTACACAAGCTCGGCGAGGCAATAGCGGTCTCGCCGCCGAACGAATTTAGAATTGGAAGCGTCAAGCTTCCGAGGGTCAACAGAAAGGCCTCAAAGTGATCCAACGCAATTGGCAGGAACTGATCAAGCCCCAGCAGCTTCAGGTCAATGTCGAGCATGACGCCAATCGCGAGGCGGTGCTTGTCGCCGAACCATTGGAGCGTGGCTTCGGGCTGACACTCGGTAACGCGCTGCGCCGTGTGTTGCTTTCGTCGCTTCAGGGTGCGGCGGTCACGTCGGTGCAGATCGATGGCGTGTTGCATGAGTTCTCGTCGATCCCCGGCGTTCGCGAGGACGTGACGGACATCGTCCTCAACATCAAGCAGATGGCGCTCCGCATGCACGCGGAAGGCCCGAAGCGCATGAGCCTGCAGGCCGAAGGGCCAGGCGAGGTGACAGCCGGCATGATTTCGGCGCCGTCGGACATTGAGATTCTCAATCCGGACCTTGTCCTCTTGACGCTCGATGAAGGCACGACGATCCGCATGGAGTTCACTGTGGCGACCGGCAAGGGCTACGTGCCCGCCGAGCGCAATCGCCCGGACGATGCGCCAATTGGCTTGATCCCGGTCGATGCGCTCTACAGCCCGGTGCGCCGCGTTTCCTACAAGGTCGAGAACACTCGTGAGGGCCAAATCCTCGACTACGACAAGCTCACTATGAATGTGGAGACCAACGGGGCGATCACACCGGAGAATGCCGTGGCATATGCCGCCCGCATCCTTCAGGATCAGCTTCAGATCTTCATCAACTTCGAAGAGCCCTCCAAGCATGTCGAGGCCTTCGAGGCGCCTGATCTTGAGTTCAATCCGGTACTGCTCAAGAAGGTCGACGAACTTGAGCTTTCCGTCCGCTCTGCCAACTGCTTGAAGAACGACAACATCGTCTATATCGGCGATCTCATTCAGAAGACTGAAGCCGAGATGCTCCGTACACCGAATTTCGGTCGCAAGTCGCTCAACGAGATCAAGGAAGTGCTCGCCCAGCTCGGGCTCCATCTCGGCATGGAAGTGCCGAAGTGGCCGCCGGAGAATATCGAGGACTTGGCCAAGCGTTACGAAGATCAGTATTAAGCATTTAGCACCCTCATGGTTCGACAAGCTCACCATGAGGGTTGTGAGGGATAGGACCCCTCATCCTGAGCTTGTCGAAGGATGAGACGAAAGAACTGCCATGCGACATGGAGTAAAGGGGCGCCAACTCGGACGCCGCGCGGATCATGTGAAGTCGATGCTGCGCAATATGGCGGCGTCGCTCATCAAGCATGAGCAGATCAAGACGACCTTGCCCAAGGCCAAAGAGCTTCGCCCCTATGTCGAGAGACTGATCACGCTCGGTAAGCGCGGAGGCCTCCACGCCCGGCGCCAGGCGATCGTCCATGTCGGCGGCGATGCCGCGATCGTTACCAAGCTCTTCGACACTCTGGCCCCGCGCTATGCCTCGCGCCGAGGCGGGTATACC
>JBAQHC010000636.1:0-2064 GCA_049288095.1 Alphaproteobacteria bacterium
CCCGTAGACCTGCTCGGCGAAGGCATAGATCACCGTGCCGATGAAAGGAGCCATCAGCGAGGTCACCAGCAAGGTGGCGATGATCTTGGGAATGAACGTCAGCGTGATCTCCTGGACCTGTGTCAGGGCCTGCAGGAGAGCAATCGCTATGCCCACCACCATGGCGGCGATCACGGCCGGACTAGATGCCACGATGACGGTCCAGATGGCCGCTTGCACGACATCCAGCGCATCAGCTTGATTCATTAGGAGATTTCCACACCCTCGCCGAGCGGCAGCTGGGTGCCGTCCTGCAGGACCGCCACCGCGCCACCCGTGATGATGCGGACGGCGGTGATCGTGCCGCTAATGCTGCCGTCCGCCGTGGTGACCGTGTGCCCGATCATGCCGTCCACTTGCGACAACGCCATCGATGTCATCAGGGCATCGAGCTTGGCATTGGTCTGGATCCCCTGCTCGACGTTGGAGAAGGACGCAAGCTGGCCCATCCACTCGGCGGGCTTGGCAGGGTCGGTCGGGTCCTGGTTCTTCATTTCGGCAACCAGAAGTCTGAGAAACGCCGTGTAGTCGAGCGACGCGCTGGCTGCCGCGTCCGTCTGCGCGGTCTGCGTGTTGTTCTGGGCTGACGTCGTATTGGTTGCATCAACCTGCATCAGGCTACCTCGCATTGTTGGTGGTTGCCGGGTTTGTCCAGGCGACGGCCCTCGGCAAGGATTGCATCCTCGATGGGAAAGAGCGAGCGAAGCACTTTGAGTGCATCGAACGACCGCCCATAATCGAAGAACTCGCGAACCTCCGCGAGACCTTCGCGAATTTTCGTGTTCTCAAAAGAGTCCAAGAGAGACCCGAAAGACTTGTCGAACATGGTCCGCGCAGCCGAGCTGTTGGCCGGATCGATCAAGACCGTCTGAACGATGAAGTACAACTGCCGCAGCGGGGTCCGCGTGTCCTCCGGACGCAGCACGTGCTGCTCCAGCAGGAAGGTCACGTCATTGAGGAACTCGATGGAGACTTTGCGATCGACCTTGAGCACAGCCCCGTTGACGTAGATGCGCTCTCCGGGCCGCAACGAGATGTGGAACACGTTTTTCATTTCAGTCCCTCATAGAGGGCCGTGGTGACCTCTATGAGCGGCTTGAAGTTAGTCGACTTACCAAGCCGAATGTCTTCCGACTCGCGGATGACCCAAAGTCCGATCGAGATGAGTTCCGCCCGCAAGGCCTTGGGAAACGCATTCTCGGGACTTCCAAGGTCCTCTATAAGGGTCGCCCAGATGCGCCGGCAGTATGCAAGGGCCTCGATCCCCTCGCGCGACGCCGCCCCCTTTTCGTCAGCCGCCTTAAGCAGCTCCAGACAGCGCTCGAACACTTGGCGCTCCCGCTCGCGAGCGAGCTTCGGGCTGTTCTCAAGCACATCGGCGTATGGAAATTGGTACATCTTGCCTGTCTCTGTTTGAGAATGATTGAGCGACATCCATCGGATCAGAGGTAGTTAAGGATGCTCAACCCCATGATTCGGGCGGTGAGTGCGTAGGAAGTTTCAATCTGTGTCAGCAGCTCGTTGACTCGTGTCGCCGCCTCATTGGGATCGACACCTTCGATGGCGTTTACTTGCGTCGTCAGGATATCGGACTGAATCGACATCCGCTTGGTGGCATCTCCGACCCGCTGCTGAGCAATGCCCATGCGCGACTGCAGATCGGTCACCTCTTGGATTGCCACGCTGACATCTTTGACAGCCTGATTGATGACCGTCTCGAAGGCTTGTTGCCCTAGGTCCTGCGTGCCGAGATCGGACACCATCGTGTAAACTTTAGCCAACTTGCGGAAAGCGTCCTCGTTGGCATTGACCGACGTCTCGACAAGCTCGTTCGTCGAGATGCGATTGCGCACGTTTTGGTTCGAGGCCGATGACCAGTCGGTAATCCAAGCCGGATCATCGAACAGATTTGCAAACGTCGTATCGAGGAAGGTTTGCATGGCGGGACCAGTGATATTCGGCACTGCCGGATCGGACTGGGTAATGCCGAAATCCGCCAGAAACGCATTCGCGACGGCCTGGCGA
>JBAQHC010000637.1:0-1564 GCA_049288095.1 Alphaproteobacteria bacterium
AGACCCAACAATGACGGTCTCGGTAACTCAGTGGCCAGGTGTCCTCGTGGCAACGCGCTATCCACGCAACCCCGGCACCGGCTCGAACCAGCTGTCTTCAAAAACAGGCCTGCAGGACCCGGAACGCGCCCGCGTGATCCGAATGCCCGAGCGGCATATCCAAAACATGCACGACTCGGCGCTTCGGCCTAAATGATCAGAACCCACCGGTGACTGGATCACGTCCGGTCTCAGCAGGCGCTGCAAGTAGCAAAGAAACAGCAAGAGTTAATTCATTCTGGTATCGGCAGATCGCGGGCAACACGGAAGCCGTAGCCGTTCAACCTGTACTCGGGAAAGATCATGTTACGGAACGCCGCGCCCATGCTCCTCGGATTGCCCATCCAGGAGCTCCCGCGAAGAACGCGATCGCAGTCGGGCTCGTCGGGTGCGGCGGAGCCATCCGTGGGAGCCGTGGCGTACGTTTCGTCGCTATAACAATCCTGCACCCATTCCCAGACATTGCCGTGCATGTCGTAGAGGCCGAAATCGTTGGGCTTGAACGAGCCCACAGGCGCGGTTTGCTCGTTGTCCCACTGGCTCTTGCAGCCGTAGCAGTTGGCGTTGTTCTCGCCGAGGTTCTCACCCCACGAGTAGCGCGTCGTCGTTCCCGCGCGCGCGGCGTACTCCCATTCTGCCTCGGTCAGTAGCCGATACGCCTGGCCTGTGACCCTGTTCAGCCACGGCAGGTACTGCGTCGTGATGTCGTCCCAGGAGACGTTCATCACGGGCCGCGCGCCCTGGCCCCAGCCTGAATCGCTGGGGCGATGCGCGCAGCCGCCGGTATCGATGCAGGCGTTCCATTCCGCAAACGTCATCTCGAACCGCGACACCGCGAAAGGCTTTGTGATGGTGACCTCGTGCTGAGGGCGTTCGTTGTCGCGGGCGTCTTTGTCGCTTTCCGGCGAACCCATCAGGAAGCTGCCTGGGGGGATGACCACCATTTGCGGGCAGGCCGGGCAGTCCCGGAATACTGTGCCGCTCTTGGTCAGATCCTTGGTCTCGTTTTCGAAGCGAGAGTCTGCAGCCGCCGCTCGCTGCGCCCCCGCCAGCAGTGCCAACACAATTGCACAAAGCGCCTTGGCGTTATTCCTGCTGGAATGGCTCAAGAATACGCGCGACACGGCAATGTGCACCGCGATCCTCCCTAACCGGCGAGGCTAGACGCCGAGTGGCCGTGTGTCATCGTCAAGTTTGATGCGAGAGTGACACAGAAGGCATCGCAAGGGTCCGCTCCGGGTCAGGTGCTGACGTTCTCGGCTTCGCAACCGCGACCGCATTTCCCCCCAACAACGGACATCTGTGATCCGGCAGCCTGCGTGGCACGCACCAGAGTAGTGGATGTCCGCTTCTCTATACGAGCGCCGATTCACGCAGCAGACGTACGTCGAGCTCTGACATCCGCTTCTACACCATCATGGCAAGTGCGAGGGTTCGTCCGCTCGGAGGTAGAGTGCGGATGTAGCTTCGCCACACATTCGGTCACCCGCCGACTGCGGCCGCATGACCGCAAACTCTGCAATCC
>JBAQHC010000638.1:0-2410 GCA_049288095.1 Alphaproteobacteria bacterium
ATCGCTCCCTACGAGGACGGGCTCCTCATGGAGATGCTGCGCTATGCGGACGAGCTCAAAGAGGCTGCCGATTTCTTCGACGAGGTGCCGTCGGCCAAGCCCGACAAGGAGATGGTCGATCTCGCCGTCGAGCTGATCGGGCGCAAGTCGGGCAAATTCACGCCCGATCAGTTCAAGAATCACTACGCGGAAGCGCTGCGCGAGCTCGTCAACAAGAAATTGAAGGGGCAAAAGATCATCGCGCCGCACGAAGAGGTTGCGCCCGGCGGGGCAAAGGTGATCGATTTGATGGCAGCCTTGCGCAAGAGCATCGGCGAAGGCGGCAAGACGAAGCCGAAGGTCAAAGCCAAGGGGCCGAGCGGTGGAGGGACGAGCGGTGGCAAGCGGACCAAGACGAAGGCAGCCCGCAAGCGGGCCTGAGGCGGCACGCCGGATCATCGCGGCGAGCCCTGAGACTTGGTACGCGCTCGAAGCCCTGTCGCGCGATGAAGGCCTGTCTCTGCACAGCCTCGCCGAGGAGGCGTTCCGCGATCTTCTGAAGAAGCACCGGCGTCCGCGCTCGCTCTTGGAGGCGCTGAAGCAGAGCGCGCGCCAATACCCCGCCAATGATCACGATGCGCCGACCGCGAAGCGCGCGCGCTAGGCCGCAGGCTCACCAATCCAATCGGAGCAGACGTCAACTGCCCGGCGCCGCGGTTCAGCGCCGACGCTCTGAACGGCCGTAATTGCTCAAATGTCCTTCGCGGGCTGCCTGCGCCCGCATCGTCTTCGCATAGCCGCGGCTCTTTCCTTCCGGCGCGACGCGAGACATCAGGCGCTCGAGCTTCTTGCCGCCGCACTTGGGGCAGGCCGGAACCTCGGCAGAGCCAACCAGCAACTCGAAATCCTTGTCGCATTTGGTGCAATGGTAACTGTAGAGCGGCATGCGCGTGTCTCCAGCCGGGTTCAAACGATGTGGCAGTCTTCTGCGATCCTGTGACGGGAGGGCCTATGTCGCGTCGCTCGACCACCGCGCCGAACGGAACGCCTCGGCGATCGCCACGGCCCGCGCTGCCTGCACCTCATCGGCGGTATCCGCCGACTCGAGCTCGCTCTCGTCGAGGTCGGCGCAGACCCTGAGCGCGGTATTGAGCAACTGAGCCTTGGGATAGCTCGCTTCGGAGCGGCCCCCATAGGCAAAGTAGTCGCAAGAGCAGACCGCCATCAGCAGCTTGAAAAGAGCCGGGTTGCTGAAGGCTCCGGTGCGATCGAGCAGCATGGCCACGGGTCCAGCGCGGACTTCTGATACCCGGTGCACGCGCTCGCATTCGGCCAGCGCCAAAAGAGCGAGCTCACGGCACGCTGCCGGCACGGAAAAGCGCTCGCAAATCGCTTCAATGCGCGGGCGCCCGCGTTCGATATGGCGATAGTGCACCGGCAGATGCTCGCGCGGCGAATCCGCCTTGCCGACATTCATCGTCAGAAGCGCGAAACGAACCTCCAAGGGCGCGTTGCAACGGGCGGCCTCGACAAGCGACTTCATCAGATGCTCGCCGATATCCACCTCCGCGGGCTCGTCCGCGATCTGAGGGACACCGAAGAGGCACACGACCTCCGGCAGAACAATCCCGAGCACACAGCACTCGCGCAGTGCCCGGATCATCAGCGCCGGCGAGCGGGACATCAGACCGCGCGCCAGCTCCGGCCATATGTCGGAAGGTGCAACAGAGGCGACCGCGCCGGTTTCCATTTGCTCGAACATGACGTCGAGGGCGTCCTCGTCGAGCGCATTCCCCTCGGCAAGCAGAGCCGCCAAGCGCAGGATCTCGAGGCCCGGATGCATTGGCACCAGGTCGGGAGGGAGTGGGGTAGGTTTGCGGTCCATAGGGAAAGGATCATCACCTGATCGCAAAAGGCAATACCCTGTGTAGGCGTGCCGCGGGGTAGATACCCGGCGGGATGCGCTATCCGGCTAGTGGATGAGGTCGTCGGAGGGTGGGTGCGGGGCGAGTGTCGGGAATCCGACACTGCGGATAAGGTCTCAGCTCGATGGCGCGTTGAGGCGGCGCGTCAGGTTCTCGAACTCCTGGCGCAGCTCCTCGTTCTTGAAGATCTGCTCGAACGTCGGCGCCTCGAGCTTCTGGATCGCCTCGAAGGAGGCGGCGCTGTCCTGCATCAGGCTCTTCAGCTGGAAGCTCGCCTCCACCGTCTCGTACGTATTGTCGGCGATCCTGAGATCGTGCGTCGCCCGCGTGCGCGCTCGCGCGATCTGCTCGCGCTGCTCCTGCAGATAGCGGCGATAGCCCCTGGCCGCGTCGGAGGCGACCTTCTGCGCCTCGCGGTTGGCTTGCAGCGCGCGCTGCTGGTCGGGGCGGTTCTCGGCCTTCATGAGCGCATTGGTCTTGGCCTGCGCCGCGGCGATGTCTTTGAT
>JBAQHC010000639.1:0-1503 GCA_049288095.1 Alphaproteobacteria bacterium
GGCGGGCGCTTTCTGAGGACGAGTAGGCAGATCCACTCCATCGTAGAAATCAAAAGCGTATGTGTTTGAGCTTAGTTTCTCTCCCACCCTTATGTGGAAGTCGAAGCTTGTGGATTTCTTGTACCACTTGATGATGCCTTCCTTTGAGATAGCCACTGCGCATGGTTCTATAGAAAGTTGCACATAGCGCGATGCTGTCGCCGTGAGCGTTGTCCTGAATTTTGCAGCGAGATCCTTGACTACGTCCATGTTTGGCTGCCCGGGCTTTAGATACTTGATAAAAATTTCTTTAGGCATCAAGATGTTCGCTGCAAATTCATTTGCCTCAATCTCCTGCGTCTTATTCTCATTCCAGACATACATATCTTCCTCGGCGCAAAGAATCAGCTGAGATGCAGTATGAAGCTCGAAATGCCCCAGCTCATGTGCTATCGCGAACCTCTTTCGCCCTTCTTCCGGAATTCCACTGTTGACAGTGATTATGCCGAGGCCTCCTTTTCGTATGAGCCGCGCTTCAGATCCATCCAAATGCCTTTCCCTCACTGATGGTTTGGAATTTTTTGTCCATTCGCCATTTGCTAAACATGTGGAGGATGGGTTGGTTGACCGTAATGAAAGTGCACTGATACTTCACGTAACATTTAACTACAATGGGCAGGAAACCAAGTTTATGCTGATTGGAGATACAACCCACGAAGTTTTGGCAGAGATTGTAAGTATTACAAAATACCATAAACGAGGAGCTCGATTGGCATGGGATGTATTCGATGTTCCCCACCATTGTAGTTACCTGGCATTGAGTAGCGAGAGGGGGAAAGATAAGACTGAGCCGGTACCAGACGTGAAGTGGTTATTTGAGCAGGGGGCTAAAGGTGGGATCTTGGTATCCGCGAGCAAACCGATTCCCGACGATGATGAAGATCCTCAGCCACCTCATCGCCAGGCAGCTAACTATTATAAGGAAAGAGCCTCAAAGATGGGTGGTGATTTTGCGGTAACGATGGAGCATCCAACAGCGACTAATCCTAAACCATTGGTGATCACCATCGATAGCTCGGGAGCCACTCTCAAGAAACTAATTATAACCGGAGGGGCGGCAGCGGGAGGAAGTCGCCCGGCACCCAGAGCGGGGTGAGACGAATATGTCACCTGATTATCTATCTCTGCCGGGTGAAAGTATCACTTTTGAAGAGCTTAAGATCCCGAAAGCAATAGACGAAGCCATTGCCCTGAAGTCAAGGTTACTGCCTTTTGTTGAATTGGTGGGTTATCACAAATTACAGCAATCAGATGAAGAAGCGGTCATTTTTGATGTTGAAGTTGAACTCGGCCAAAGAAGTGTTCATGATATTCGTCGATATGAGCGGATTGCAACGGTCTTTAGCCCCTCTGATGCAAAGGCACCTGAGGTGCTGGCGCTACGTTATGACTTTCCCAAGGTCCCCCACCTAAATCTACGAGAGCACGAAGTCCCTCGAAGTCTCTGTCTGTTCGAAGCCGTAT
>JBAQHC010000640.1:0-2860 GCA_049288095.1 Alphaproteobacteria bacterium
GGATCGCTGAACGACGCGCGCAGCAAGGGCCGCACGCGTGTTCAACTCACCATTAAGATTTGACCGATTTTGCTTTCAGGAGCGCGATCAGTTTGTCGGGAGGACGGAATGATCCCTTACGCAGGTGCGGGGGAACAACGGCTTCGATTGCCTCAAGTTTTTCGGTGGGATCGGCTCGCACATAAATCTCGGTAGTGGCGAGATTACTATGGCCCAACCAGAGTGAGACTTTTCTAATGTCGTGTGTGGCCTGGAGCACGATCATTGCGCAGGTATGTCTCAGCACGTGCGGCGAAAGTTGTTTTTTCGACAACGAGGGGCACTTCTTGCTGGCCGTTTCCGCGTGCTGTTGAAGCACGTAAGCGAATCCCCAACGACTCATGGGCTCGCCTCGCGCGTTGGCAAACAACTCCGGTGCCGTGATCGGTCCACGTATAGCTATCCAAGCACGGAGTGCTGTTGTGGTTGTTTTCCAATGTGGGAGCGATCGTTCGCGGCGGCCTTTACCGTGAACGCGTATGCTCATCGGCTGCAGAGCGACATCCTCCATGCGCAACCCTGTCAGTTCGGATACCCGGAGTCCAGCAGAGACGGCGAGGTGCAACATCGCGCGATCCCGGATTCCTTCTCGTGTGGAGGGATTGGGCGCATCGAGTAGCGCTTGCACTTCATCTTGCAAAAGATAGGGAACCAACCGAGAGTCGGTCCTCTTAAAGGGGATCGCCAGAACACGGCGAATCTGTTCGAGTGCAGCCGGCTGGCGATGCTCAAGAAAGCGGAAGAAGGAGCGAATCGCGGCCAATCGAATGTTGCGAGTCTCGGCACAGTTTCGGCGCTCGTCTTCCAGATGCTCCAAGAAAGCGCTGATCAAGGCAGCGTCCAACTGTTCCAACTTCACTGCCGATGGTGCGACCTTCAGCGTCTTTGCGGCAAACCCGAACAACAACTGGAAGCTATAGGCGTAGGAGTCGCAGGTGTGCGGACTGGCGTCTCGATGATGGCCAAGATGGTCGCGCAGAAATGCCTCGATGTGCGGCGCAATGGGGGTCATGGCTGCCCTCCGCAATAGAACGCCTCACCTGCGTCGGCGACGTCGCGTAACAACTCAGGCGTAGTTTCCAGATACCAATAGGTATCGCAGATGTTGGCGTGACCCATGTAGGTCGCTAAAGCCAACATGTGTTGACCAATGCGCTGACGGCCTGCAGGACTTGCCTCCAGTGCCCGGACTGCAAGGGTGTGGCGAAGCTCATGCAGACGTGGGCGCCGGCCCGTTGGCGGCAACAGATCCGACATTTTCAGCAACTTTAGAAACGTCGCGTGAACTTCCCAATACAGCAGCGGCCCGCCATCATCGCGAATGAACACATGACTTCCGTTGGAACGCGTTTTTCGACGACGCGCCACGTAATGATCGACCGCTAGCCTCGCGGTATCGTGAAGCGGCACCAAGCGAGTCTTCTGAAACTTGGTCTTACGAATCAGAAGGCCATCGGCTGTGATATCGGGAAACTGCAGCGCTAATGCCTCAGAGATTCGGAGGCCCGTTGCGGCAAGCAGCCCGATCAGGGTTGCATAGCTCTGAGGCCGCAATGCGTCTGCTGGCTTGAGTTGTAAGGCAGCGCCCATCAAGAGACGGATTTCGGCATTCGAGTAGATGTGGGGTATACGCCGAGTTTTGCGGTAGCCAAAGTGATTTGAAGGTGGCAACTCGTGCCGGTCGTCTTCGGCGCGTGTGTAACGAACAAACCGGCAGATGGTCTTTAACCGCTCGTCTCGTTGGGCGACTGCCGCACTCTGGCTGGCCCAGTCGATCGCGGTTGCGATACGCACGTTGGTCTCACAACGCGTGGCGGCAAAACGCGCGAAGCTCCGTAATAGATAATCGGCATTCAAGAGCTCAAAGCCAACAGCGCGCCGCATGGTCAGATAGGTTTCGACGGCCTGGATCATGACTTCACCTCCGGCCACGGCTGCGCGATCTGTTTGAGCAAACCGACATCAACCTTGGCGTAATAGGCTGTCGTATCGATCCCTCGATGGCGCAGGACCAAGCCAATCTGGTCGAGCGGAACACCATGACGCAACATCTGGGTGGCCGCTGTGTGTCGAAGGAGGTGAGCGCCCTTTGCCGTCGTTACGATTCTGGCACGCCGCAAAGCGCGCTTCACGACGCCTGAGACACAGTCATTCGAAACGGACGGCCTGAATGGAGCGATGTTGCGTACAAACACGCGATCTGTCTGGCCAACTTCAGGCCGGCGTTCCAGGTAACAAGACAGTGCGTCGCCGACATCCTGAGGGAGAGGCAAACGAACTTCATATCGGCCTTTACCCAGCACCCGCAACGTGCCGCTTTCCCATTCAATATCGGTCAAGCGAAGTTGAGATACATCGCCAGCGCGGAGTCCAAGCCGGACCAGTAGCAGAACCATCGCGCGATCACGGAGGCAGCAGGTTGAACTACCATCACAGGCAGCGACAAGACGATCGACTTCCTCCGACGTGAGCGATTGTGGCATTGTCGCCAAGCGCCAATGCGCCAACGTTGGAACAGATCGATCGAGATCGATTCGGCACAGGCCTCGAAAGCTGAGATACCGTAGAAAAGCCCTCATCGCGGTGATCAGTTTCTCGGCGGTGTTGTCCCCACATTCCTTGATGCGATCGAGCAGAAACGCCCGTACTTGCCGGGCATCCCATTGGCTGACATCTTCGCCAAGTCCCTCCAGCATCTGAGAAGCACCGCGAGAATACTGTCTTAGCGTCGGTTCGGCTACGCCACGATGTTTTTGAAACCACTCCTGAAAAGAGAGGACCAGCGCCGGCTGCTCAATAATACCGGCCTTTGGAGTGGGAT
>JBAQHC010000641.1:0-1716 GCA_049288095.1 Alphaproteobacteria bacterium
CCATCACCGACAGACCAATGACGGGTTCAACATGAAGTTCTTCGAGATCCCGGCCGCCGGCGGTTTCGAGCTTTGCGACTGGCAACCCGAAATCGACCGCCTGCAGTTGGGAGATCTGGTGGCCACGTTCCGGGAGGGGGATGACCTGGCCGACAAGGTGAAATTCTTTCTCGCCCGGGAGTCCTTGCGCCGGGAGATGGGCCGGCGCTTTCAGGCGGCCGTGTACGAAAAATTCCGGTATGATCTCCGCCTCGGCCGGTTGCTGGCAGGTCTTGGTTCCCGGGGGAAATCATGAAGCCCCCGGCATTCGCCGACATGTTCCCGGATGTCGGTGCCGAAAACGATGTCCGGCGTCAACCGCCGCGAGGCCATCGACGTTTCAGAGCATGCAATACCTTGGACCGGCATTTGCCGTAGAAATCCTCCAAAGCAACGGAGGGATTCCGTTTCCGCAGGAGCCGGCGGGACATCACTACGCCGCCCGGCGGAAAATGCGCCGGGTCGTCCATGCGGGTTTCCACTTCGCGGGTCAGGACGGCAAATAGATTGTACTGTTCCAGGACCCGTCGCCGCGCTTCCAGGATGAAGGGAAGCCTTTTCTCGTATTCCCGGTCCTGGATGGCCCGCTCGATCGTCTCATACGCCTCCTCGACATGGTCGATATCGATCGGGATGAAGCTTTCTTCGGGAAAGTAGTCCGTTGCGTTTGGGCATCCGGAGTAGAAAGGCAACGCGGCGCCGAGAAAAACATCCGATAGTTTTTCGGTCCAATGATGGATGCCGATATGGTTTTCGATCGCGACGTGATACCGGTAATCGTCGAGCGCCTCGGCCTTGTCCTCCATCGCTTTTACCCCATGCCCGTAGATGTCCATGGCGGGGATTCTCGCCTTGAGCGCCTGGGTGAACCGGTAGCGCTTGTTATGCAGGGTATGCCGCTGCCGTTTGCTGGAACACACCGTCGAGATCGTCTTGTGCTTGTCCAACGGGGGCGCCGCGACCATCTGGTCGTACGTTCGAAGCCGCTCCCCTCCAAGGCCGTAGAACCATTGCAGGGCCGGCTGTGAATAAATCCGATGTTCATGCGGCAGGGCCCATTCCGCCTGGCTCGTCAACACAAAACCGAATTGGGCGGTAAACGCCCGCCCGTATGTTTTGATGGAAGAAGGTTCGCACGTCACCAGCAGGGTGTGCTGCCGCGGGCAGGAAAGACGTTCCTCCTGGAGGTTGCCGGGAAAATCGTTGTACACGACGAGCCAGTCGTACTCCCGGGCATTCGGGTCGAAGAGATACTCGCAGCATCCCCAAACCGTGGTGTTGCCGGGGAATTGGCGCAACCAGCCACGAACGGCATAGTTGCCGAGAAATTTTACGCGGATCCGTTGCGTATCGGACGACCCTCGAGGTCGGAATCCATCCATGAAATCCGCCCATGAAATGCCCGTCATCTCCAGACAGGGGGCAGTATAACGGCAATGGCCGCCGATGGGTAGATCCGGACCGACCTACGCGGCGAGCATCGATCGGATCCGGTCGAGGATCATCTCCATCGTGACCAGGGCCATGCAACGGTGATGGCTGCATTCCTTCAGGTAACAATTGACGCAGCCGAGTTCCGCCTGAACCGCCACGACGTTGTCGCCCAACGGCTTGACCCTCTTCGGATCGGTGGGCCCGCAGATGACGATCATCGGCCGTTCCGCGGCGGAGGAAACA
>JBAQHC010000642.1:0-12853 GCA_049288095.1 Alphaproteobacteria bacterium
GCGAGGAGATCTTCGGGCCGGTTCTCTCGATCCTCAAATACAAGGATCTCGAAGACGCTATCCGCATCGGCAACGATACGCTCTACGGCCTGGCCGGCTATGTTCAGTCGGCGGACCATTCAAAGGGCCAAGCAGTGGCAAAGCGCATCAGAGCCGGCCACATCAATGTCAATCAGGCGGGCTCGGATTTCAACGCGCCGTTCGGGGGCTACAAGCACTCCGGCAATGGCCGCGAGTGGGGCTCGGTCGGCTTCGAGGAATTCCTCGAAGTCAAGACGATCCTTGGCTACAACAAGGCCGCCTAACGTCATTGCGAGCGAAGCGAAGCAATCCAGAGAGCGCTGTTCACTGGATTGCTTCGTCGCTACGCTCCTCGCAATGACGAGGAGCACTAGCGATGGTGAAAGGTCCACTAACCGGGATCAAGATCGTGGAATTTGCTGCGATCGGCCCTGCGCCGTTTTGCGCGATGCTGCTGTCGGATATGGGCGCCGACATCATTCGCATCGACCGCAAAGGCGCTGCGCCACGGCCCAAGCACCAAATTCAGTATCGCGGCCGCCGCTCTGTTGCGCTCGATTTGAAGAAACCGGAAGCGGTCAAGGCCGCTCTCAAATTGATCGAGCACGCAGATGCTTTGATCGAAGGCTTTCGCCCTGGCGTGATGGAGCGCTTTGGGCTCGGGCCCAATGAAGCGCTCGCGCGCAACCCGCGCCTTGTTTATGGCCGCATGACCGGCTGGGGCCAGACCGGCCCACTCGCAAAAGCCGCTGGCCACGACATCAATTACCTCGCGCTCACCGGCGCGCTTCATATGATCGGCCCAAAAGAGCGCCCAGTGATTCCTGCCAATCTCATTGCCGATTATGGCGGCGGCGCGATGTATCTCGCTTTCGGCGTTCTGGCCGCGCTGCTCCACGCGCAAAAGACCGGCGAAGGCCAGGTGGTGGACGCCGCGATGGTCGACGGCACCGTGCACATGATGGCGCAAATATGGGGCAATTTGGCCGGCGGCGTTTGGAAGGATGAGCGCGAAAGCAATTACACCGATGGCGGCGCGCATTTCTATAATGTCTACGAATGCGCCGACGGCAAATTCATCGCGCTCGGTGCAATCGAGCCGCAATTCTACCAGCTGATGCTCGATAAAGCCGGCATCAAAGAGCGCGCGTTCGATGAACAATGGGAACGCGCGCGTTGGCCTGAGCTGAAATCAAAGCTCGCCGCCGTTATCAAGCAAAAGGCGCGCGATAAGTGGCGCGCGATTATGGAAGGCACCGATGCGTGTTTTGCGCCAGTTCTCAGTCTTCACGAAGTTCCGCAACACCCTGTGCATCAAGCGCGAGGGAATTTCACCTCGCGCGACGGCATCACACAGCCTAACCCCGCACCGAAATTGTCCAAGACCCCCGGCGCTATTCAAGGTGGGATTGCAGCGTTAGGCGAGCACAACGATTCCGCGCTTGCCGATTGGGGTTTCTCGCAAAGCGAAATCGCCGCGCTCAAATCTTGCGGTGCACTATGACTCACCTCGCCCTTTAGGGAGAGGTCGGATCAACCCGAGCAAAGCGAGGATTGATCCGGGTGAGGGTGAGTAACAAGCTCAGTACCCTCACCCTGCCCTCTCCCTCAAGGGAGAGGGACTCATGCGCGGCTTGAGTCACTGACAATTTGGCCCCATTCTCCCCGCCAAGCCGAAGCCGATCGCTCGGAAACAATCGGCGGAACGATGGGAGGATGGGATGGCGGAAGCTGAATCCAAGAACGAGAAGCTGGTGCGCCGCTTCTTCGAGGAGGCGCTCAACACCGGCGATCTCGAAAAGATGCGCCCCTATTTCCATCCCGACGCGACTTGGCAACCGATGGCCAAAAGCAACATTCCTGGCACCGGCGCGCATAAAGGCCGCAAGGGCATCGTCGACGATTTCTTGGGCCCCGTGCGCGGGCTCTTCGTCGATGGCGATCCCAAGAACAAGATTCTCAACATCTTCGGCAAAGGAGATTGGGTCGCCGTCGAGACGCACGGCACCGGCAAGTTCCGCAACGGCCGCGATTACGACAACCGTTATGCGTGGTTCGTCGAGATCAAGGACGACATGATCTACATCATCCGCGAATATATGGACACGGCCTACATCCAATCGGTGACACGGCCATGAGCACCGAAGACAACAAGAAGCTCGCGGTCTCCTATTTCAATTATATCACAACCGGCCGGCTCGAAGATGCACTAGCGCTGCTCGCGGATGACGCGACACAGTGGATCCAGGGCATGTCCAACTCGATGACGAAGGCGGAAATTCGGAACCTGCTCACTTGGGAGCTCGGCACTTTCAAGGGAAACCCTACCTTTAAAGTCAACGGGACGACGTGCGAAGGCAATCGGGTCGCCATCGAGTGCGAGCTTGACGCGCCACTCATCAACGGCAAACGCTATCAAAACAAATATCATGTTCTGGTCGAGGTCGAAGGTGGCAAGCTCAAGCGCATTATGGAATATGCCGACACCGCGGCGGCAAAGAATGCCCTTAGCGAGTTTCGCGAGCCCTCAGAAGCGCCGGATAATCTCAGCCTCGCGCTGACCTATTTCGAGAAGGTAAATTCGCGTGACATCGACGGCGCGATGGCGATGCTCACCGAGGATGCAACGCTGTGGCTGCCGGGGCGCGGCACACTCGACAAGAAAGCCATCAGAGAGCTTTACAGCGGCGCGCAAGGCATGTTCACCGGCAAGCCGTCTTTCAAAGTTCTTGGCACGACGGTGCAGGGCAATCGTGTCGCCGTTGAGTGCGAGATGGGCGCCGACCTCAAGAACGGCGGGCGCTACGACAATCAATATCACATGCTGTTCGTGTTCGACGGCGGCAAGATCAAATTGATCCGCGAATACACGGATACCGCGCCGGCCGCAAAAGCGTTTGGCGGGTGATTATGAAGCGCGCGTTTCATCCCTCTCCCCGCGGGAGAGGGAGTGCATGCGAGTAGGCAAGGCGAATGGCAAACAGCTACGATATCATCGCAATCGGTTCAGGCCATAACGGCCTTGTTGCTGCGGCCTACATGGCGCAAGCGGGCAAGAAAGTGCTCGTGCTCGAGCGCAATCCGTGGTTCGGCGGCGGCGTCGTGACGCGCGAGTTGACCAAGCCGGGCTTCAAGCACGATCAACATTCGATGGCGCACATTTTCATTCGCGCCAATCCGCTGTTGAAGAACGACGAGCTTGGGCTTTATTCGAAGTTCGGCCTCAAATACATCGTGCCGGAAATGCCGATGATCTCGGTCTTCGAAGACGGCACGAGCCTCGCTATGTACAAGGACCGCGAGCGCACCGTCGCCGAGATCGCGAAATTCTCGAAGAAAGACGCTGAAAGCTATCGCCGCTTCGCCGACATGGCGGCAACTTGGCTGCCGATGATTCAGTCCTCGCTCTATGCGCCGCCAGTTCCACTCGGCGCTTCTTACGCGATGATGGACCAGAGCAAAGAAGGCCGCGAGCTTTGGAAAGTGATGCAGCTTTCTTGTCACGACTTGCTTTCAAGTTTCTTTGAGAACGAAAAAGTCATCATGCATTTCGGCCGCATCGCCGGTGAAAACCTCGTTTCACCGGACGAGAAGGCCACGGGCATTGGCCCCTTTGTGTTTGTTGGATTCTTGGAATCGCTCGGCATTGGCGTGCCGGTCGGCGGCTCGGGCGCGCTCACCCAAGCGCTGATCGATTCCATCAAGTCGAATGGTGGCGAAGTTGTTGGCAGCGCGCCTGTCGAGCAGGTGCTCGTGAAGAACGGCCGCGCGGCGGGCGTCGTCACAGCCGATGGCAAAGAAATCATGGCGAAGGATGGCGTGATCGGCGCCATTCATCCGCATCACATCGGCAAGATGGTGCCGGGCCTCGCACCCGACGTCGTGAAGGCGGCGGAGAACACCCAAATCACCGATGCCGCTTGCATCACGATTCATGCCGCGCTGAACGAACCTCTCAAATTCAAATGCGGCGATCACGTCAAAGCGGTGATGATCGAGCTGCTGCCAAATTCCTACAACACGATGCGCAAGAGCTTCGACAATCTGCGCTATGGCGGCTTTACCGATCCGCCGTTGATCGGCTTGGGCTCGCTGACCATGCATGATCCTTCGCGCGCGCCTGCCGGTAAGGCGACGATGCATGTGTGGGATTACGTGCCGTTCAAGCGCGCCGATGGCAAAAGTTGGGACGAAACCAAGACCCAATATGCCGAGCGCATGCTGGAGCATATGCGCAAATACATCAGCAATCTCGGCCCGGAAAACATCATCGCTTATCACTGCGATTCGCCGGTCGATATGGAGCGCACTTCGCCCTCCTTCCGCCACGGCGACCTCCACGGCATCGCCATGACCACCTACCAGAACGGCTCGCATCGCCCGACGCCGGATCTCGGCATGGGCAAGGTGCCGGGCTGCGATCGGCTTTATCTCGTCGGGCCCTTCCAGCATCCGGGGGGCGGCGTTTTTGGCGCAGGCCGCGCGGCCGCGATGAAAATGTGCGAAGACCTCAAGATCGACTTCGACAAAATCGGCAAAAAGAAATGATCGAAGGTTATTCCACGCCGGCGACATACCTCTCCTCTCCCTCGGGGAGAGGATGGGTGAGGGGTTTTCGGCACGCGCCGAGGTCACAATCGTGACCGGCGACGCCAAAATGATGACGCTTTATTCCGCCGACAACTCCAAATTGATGGAGGTGAGCGCGCTCGAAATCGAAGGCAATCAGCTGCTCATCAAGGGCAAGATTTTCGGTGCCATGCCGATGACGGCGAAGCTCAGGCCCGAAGAGCTGCGCAAGCTGTTCGGCATGCTCAATTTTAAGCTCATATTTTTCTTGCTGACATTTCCGTTCCGAAAAGGCGGCTCACAATGACAATCACCGACACGCGCCCCGAGACGAAACCGTTCGTCGAAGCCGTCATCCGCTACACCGACCCCAGGAGCGCCGGCGCCAAGCTCAACTCACAGGACCACGATAGTTCCACCTTCAAGCTGCTCGATCACACATTTCCGGTCTACAACGCGCGCGTTGCGAATCCAAAAATTTCGTTTGAGCAAAACGGCTTCACGATGCTCAAGCACAAGACCAATGTGAACTTGCTCGACAAAGAAGCGGTGGTGAAGACCTATTACGGCGAGGCCGCCGAGATCGTGAAGGAGTTGACCGGCGCGAGCGACGTGATTGTGTTCCTTGATCTCATCCGCAGTGAGGAGCGCGGGGGCCAGCCCCTAGGCGCCGAGCCCGCCGGCAACGCCCATGTCGACTTCGATGAAAAGAGCGTGATGCTTTGGGTGAAGACCTTGCGGCCCACCGAAGCCGAGCGCCTCCTCGCCAAGCGCCGCATCTTGAACATGAATCTCTGGCGGCCAGTGAGGCCTGTCGAGCGCAGACCGCTCGGCATTTGCGATGCTCAAAGCGTTTCAAGCGGCGATCTGATCCCGATCATGATCTCCGGCAGGCCCTCCGATCCCGCAGGGCCGTTCTCCGGCTACAATCTCGCTTACAACCCTAATCATCGCTGGTGGTATTACCCGGATTTGCAGACCGACGAAGTGCTTGCCTTCAAGATCTACGATTCGGACGATGATCGGCCCTATCTTACGGCGCACACGGCGTTCGATGATCCGACATCGCGGCCCGATGCGCCTAAGCGGCTCAGCCACGAAATCCGCACCATCGCTTTCTTCGATTGATTTCATCACCTCTCCCTTCAGGGAGAGGTCGAACAGCGAAGCTGTTCGGGTGAGGGTGCGGGCCGGCTCAGTACCCTCACCCTTCCCTCTCCCTGAAGGGAGAGGGTTCGAAGATTCAGCCGAAGCGTGCTTTCGAGCGCTCCTTCGCGCGCTGCGCCTCGACGTCACGATCGCGCGGCGGGCTCGACGTCTCCAGCGTATCGATCAACTTACGCGCTGCTGCCGTCACCTCATCGACCGCGCGATTGAATGCTGCTTCATTGAGCTTCGATGGCGCGTTGAAGCCCGATAGCTTGCGCACGAATTGCAGCGCGGAGGCGCGGATCTCGAATTCCGTTGCCGGCGGCTCGAAATTGAATAGCGTCTTAATGTTCCGGCACATCGCGCGGGATCCTCAAACCGTATAGCGCTCGTTCCAGCTTTTCGGAAAGCTGAGCTTGTTGGCATAAACATAGCGAATAAGCTGGCCGTGATGCTGGATCTCGTGCTCCAGAAGATCGAGTGTGATCTCGCTTTGCTTCTCCGTGAGCTTGAAGAAGTCAATTGCATCGAGCGCCGCTCGCGAGCTATCGAGCGCTGCAAGCACGGATTGCTTCTTGCCCGGCTCTTTCAAGCTGCAGGCAAAACCCTTCCATTCGCCCGCTGCAATTGCTTTTGTGTAGCTTTCGCGCGCGCCGACGATGCACCACACCTGCCCGGCTATGCTGTTGGAAGGCACGTTCGGCAAGTCAAGCTTGAGGCTCGCTTCGTCCAAATGCGCAAACAAATCCTGCGTCAACCGAAACGCCCTATCCAGCCGGACTTTGAGCTTCTGAGACATGCCGCGCCGCCCCTCATGTTTCATAGGTTCCAAACAGGGTACGCAAACCGCGGCTGAGGGCCGGCGCATAAACGGAGGTGTGCGTCTCACCTTCAAAGACATGCGTTGTCAATTCGAGCCCTTTGTAATTGCGAGCCGCGAGTTGTTGGCCGAACTGCTCGATGACGTCGCGCGCGGCGGAGAAATTCTGCGCAGCTGTCAGCCGGTCAAGGGCTGCCATCACCTGTGGGGACGTTGTTTCTGCAACCTTTGCCCGTTCCTTCGCCATTGTGGCGTTGGTTTCAAGCCCGCCTACGCTGAGAAAAACTTTGGCATTGAGCTCTTTTGACGATGCGGCGTGCGCCATCTCCTGCTTGAGGATGAGCTGATCGTCCCACCAAAGCGACGGGCTGACGATGTGATAGCGGCGAAAGGCCGAGGTCTTGTTGAAGAGGGCATAAGCGCCGAAGAGGCCGCCGAGCGAGAGCCCCGTGATCGTTGCATCAGCGGGATCGCCGCTGTACTCGGCTTCGATGAACGGTTTGAGCTCGTCTTCGATGAAGCGGAGAAAAGCCGGCGCCCCACCCGAAGCGACGGGCTCGACTTGGCCGCCACCCAAGATCGGGCCAAGCTTTGCTATCAGCTCGTCAGAGCTTGCGCGGTGCGTGGGCGTGTAATCCCGGTTTCGAAATGGCCTATTCGACTCGATAGGATAGCCGATCGCGACGACGACGACGGGAGGCAAATAAAGCGATGGCAACGATCTCACAAAACCGATCAGCAAGCCTGCAAAAGCGCCACCATCAAGCGCATAGACCACGGGAACCTTCGTTCCCGGCGGCGACGGCGGCGGCAAGCCGACAATAAGACGAAACTCCTGATCGACGCACTCGGAGCGAACATGTCTGATCTCCGTCGCGAAGACTGTGTTTCCGATCTCCTTCGGCCGGCTTTCCTTGAGTGCCATAGGTCTCCCCCGCGGTTTTCTGACGTCTTCAAACGCTCCTTGATCGCCGTAACATAGCGAGCGGCCGCAGTACTGTTTTTCGCTCGCGATCTAAATGTTAACATCACGGTCGCGGGCGACAAGCCCACAATAACACTTGGAGGAGAGGGTGGCTGACGGAGCGACGACGACGCGCAAGGCGAGCGGCTCAGGCAAACCGAAGCGACAACCACCTTACGGTCTTTTGGAAGGCCACTATTTCCAATGCTGGTATCCAATGGCACTGCTCAGCGATTTAGCACCAGGGAGGATCATCGGCCGCGATTTTTGCGGCAGCCGCGTCGTGATCTATCGCGCGAAAAACAGCAAGCCCGTCGTGCAGAGCGCGTGGTGCCCGCATTTTGGCGCCGATCTTTCGCTCGGTGAAATTCACGAGGGCGATATCCGTTGTCCTTATCATCACTGGAAATTCGACGAGCGCGGGAACTGCTCATCGATTCCAACCGGTGACAAGATCCCGAAAGACTGCAGCATCGCGAATTATCCGGTCGCCGAAGCATGGGGCATTCTTTGGGCGTTCAACGGCAAGGAGCCACTTTACGATGTTCCCGGCGTTCCCGGCATCACGGAAGACCAAGCGATTTTCATTCCCAATGAGCGCGGCGAGCGCAATGTCGATCATGTGTTTTCGATCTCGAACTCCTTCGACTTTCAGCATTTGATCACGCTGCACGGATTTCCGCCCGGAGCGGTTCCGCAGGAGATCAAGGTTGGTCCGTACACGATGGATTACGAGCGCATCGGGCCGTCCGGGATCAATCAATCACGTGTGACCGGCGTCAACACATTCGCCACGCGCGGCGGCGGCGGCATCGGCGGCCCGCCGGAGCTCGACCCGTTCCTGCTTGTCACATCAGCCTCGATGCGTCCGCACAAATGTTACTCTTTCTATGTGCTCGGCGTGCGCAAGCCCAAGCCTGAGGACGACACGCCCGAAATGCGCCAAAAGATCGAGCGCGTGCTGCAACAAGGCGTAGAACAGGCAAAGAAGCTTTATCGCGAGGACGAGCCGATCTTGGAAACGATGCGCTTTCGCGGCATCGGCAAGGCGCGGCTTGTTGCGGCAGACAAGCATATGGGGACGTATTTTCGCTACGTCGCAAAATTCCCCCAAGCCCCGCCACTTGATGCCTGACGGAGCCACGCGATGATCACATCGTCCTGTCATTGTGGAGCGGTGAAGCTTGAGATTGATGGCGAATTGCCGGAGACGCTTACCTCGTGCAATTGTTCGATCTGCAAGCGTTACGGCAACATCATGGCGTATTACAATCCGGAGCAAGTGAAGGTCATTGCCGCGCCGGAGATGCTCGATCGCTACGTGTGGGGCGATAAATTGATTGCCTTTGTCCGCTGCGCCAATTGCGGCTGCTTCTCCCATTGGGAGAGCCTAGACCCTAACCAAACCGAACGAATGGGCGTGAATGCACGCCTGTTCGACAATGTCGATATTTCGCCTATCCGCATCCGCCATTTCGACGGCGCCGAAACGTGGCAATTTTTGGACTAGGACTTATTCCGTGCCTGCCCTATCCGTGCAAGCGCGGCGCACAGTGCGCTATGCCAGCACCGTTTCGATGCCGGCGGCGCGGAGCTGCGCGGGGATGCCGTAAGGGCCGACAAGGTGGCCGACACCGACGCAGACGAAACCATTCGTGCCTTCATCGAACATAGCGCGAATGCGGGGAACCCAAGCGGCGTTTCGCTTGGTGAGGATCGCCTCATAGGCCTGCGGGTATCGCGCGCGCCACGCTTCGTCCATTTGCGTTTGAACAGCAAGGTCGCCGGACAGCCATGAGTTAAGCACGTCCTGATAGTTCTTTGATGTGTCGATATCATCGAGCGCCATGCGGACAAGGTCGATGGCAATGGACTTGGGCAGGCCAGAGGAGAAAGCGATAACCTGGGCCCCATCCCGCCATTCAGAGCGACATGGCAAGCCGTGTTGTTTTGCGGCGTTCTTCAATTCGAGTTCCGGAATAAGTGGACGGCCCCTGATACCGGTTTGATCAGCGATCGTGCCAAGCACGAGGCGCACGAGCCATGGCTTCTGGCCCTCGATCATAGCGATCGGCGCATTCACCGATGCATAGGCGGCTTTCAATCGCTCCTGATCGCGCGCGCTTAGATCGTTCAGAATATTGTAGCCGGCCTCAGTGCCGTATTCGGCCGACAGACGCTGGAATTCCTTCGGGTCGCCGGCGTCGGGGTTCTCACTCCAGAAGACCTTGCTCTTGTCGAGCGCGGCCTTAATCGGTGTGCTGAGCCAGTCGGTTCCAGCTGGGATCGGCATCTGCCCGAAAAGAAAGACTTCGGTGAAGCCCTCGTGAGCACGCCAGACGGCGGGGGCGCCCATCGATAACGCTTGAGCTGGCGAACTCTGGAGTCCCGCCAAAGTCATCGCTGCGGTCGCTCCAAGCATCAGCCCACGCCGCGAGAGCAGTCCGGTTTCTCCCCAGCCAATCAAGAGCCTGGCATCATAAGTCATTGTTCTCGCCCTATCTTTTTAGTACCATTGGTATCGATACCATTGGTCTTTTTTGATGTCAACTGGAACAGCAGAGCGGCCCAAATTCACGCCCAAGCGCGAGCGCACCCGCCGCCAGCTCATCGACACGGCAGCGGAGATGATCGCGGAGAAGGGCTTCGGCGGAGTATCGCTGCGCGAAGTGGCTGCGCGCGCTGGCCTCACCAAGGGCGCCATCTACGGCATTTTCGAAAGCAAGGAAGATCTCTTCCTTGCTGTCGTGCAAACCAAGCTGCCGAGGCGCGTTGGAACGGTGTTCGAGCGTGGCTTGCCACTGAGAGAGCAGATGCACCGTTACGCGCGGCTGCTCACTGCTGCGGCGCCTGCGATCCAATCCTCCGCACGCCTCGCGATGGAGTTCGACGCTTACCTTGCAAGCAATCCGGAGATGCGCGCGCGTGCTAGAACCGAGATCGAGACGCGGCACCGCGAAACAGCCGAGGAGCTGCTCGCCGCCGTCGATCCGGGTGAATTACCAATGCCTGCGCACGAATTCGCGGTGCTGCTCGCGTCACTCACGGGCGGCCTCATGTACCGCCGGATGATCATGCCCGACGTCGTCACTGACGAATTCATCTTGAAAAGCTTCGAGCTCCTCGCGCAGAAGCCCGCCGCCAATCGCTGATCAGGCGAGAAACGCACGCACGGCGTCGCGTGCAGGCTTTGATTCATCGAGCAGCAAATGCCCGGCATTCTCGATCATCTTGACCGACGCATGCGGAATGGCTTTCGCCCAATGAGCGGCAAGCCCTGGCGGCAGAATGCGGTCCTGGTCACCCCAAATGGCGAGCGTCGGCATTTTGAGACGGTGCATATGCTTCAACAGCTTCGGCCCCGACGTGGTGCTAGGCCCGAATCCCTTGCCGGCATATTGACCCTCGCGCCCGATGCGCTCCTCGAACCGATCGGGCAGGAACTCGCGAATGATGCTTGTGTTGACGACGAAGAGCTTGGCGAATTCCTCGCCCGAGACGCCGCGCCAATTGCCCATCGGAAATGCCGGGTCGGTTATGCCGCCGGGAGAGACGAGCACGAGTTTTGAGACGCGCCTGGGATGCGTGATCGCGAACGCCGTCGCCATATAACCGCCAAAGCTTGTGCCGACGAGCGAGAAGCTCGAAAGATTCATCGCGTCGCACAGCTCGATATAGTGCATCACGAAATCATCCATCGAGCCGATATCGGGCGCATCGCCCGATTCACCGAAGCCGGGGTGATAAGGCAAGATGACCTTGAAGCGATCCTTCCACTCGCGCGCCCAGGCAAAGCCGTGCCAGGTGCCGCCGCCATGCCAATACATGACCGGCGCGCCCTCGCCGATGGTGTAGACCACGGTCGAGACGCCGGCGATCTTGTATTCCCACCGCTCGAAGCCCTGGGTGTCGAATTTGGAAAATTTGCTTGCCATTGCGGGCCCTCTCCCACTTTTCTTGCGCTCGTGATCGGCTAGGAACGAGCCGCGCGCCCGTCTAATCTCTGACCGTCAGGGTATAAGAACCCGCCTCAGAACGGGCCGGGGAGTCAAGGGGAGTGAAATGCCGTCCGCCATTCCGAGAACCGGCATCGATATGTTCGACGCGGAATCGGTGCGCAATGCGCGGCACATCGATGACGAGATCCGCGAGATGGCACCCGTGGTGTGGCTCGAACGTGAGAACATCGCAATGTTTGGCCGCTATAACGAGGTTTCAAGAGGCCTTGTCGATTGGAAGCAATTCTCCAACACCTCGCGCCCCTGGCACGACCCGAATTCGGTTCGCCCAGAAATTCTGCTCACGGACGATCCGCCGCGCCACACCCAGGTGCGCGCCGTGATCGGCAAGGCGCTGTCGCCCAAGGCGATGAAGCGCATGGAGGATTCCTTCAAGCAAGAGGCCGCTGCGCTGGTCGGCCGCCTGATGAAGCGTGGAAGCGAAGTGATCGATGCTGTGAGCGACATCACCGCGCCCTATGTGCATAAGGTGTTGCCCGATTTGCTCGGCCTTCCACCCGAAGGCCGTGAGCGCATGACGCCCTTCGGCAACGCCGTGTGGGCGACGATGGGGCCGATGAATGCGCTCTTCGATGAAGCGATGGCAGAGGCCGGCGATTGCTTCGAATGGGTCGATAAATCGTGCAGCCGCGAAAACATCTCGGAAGGCTCGCTCGGCTGGGAAATGTATGCGGCGGCCGATCGCGGCGAGATCAGCCAGCAGGATGCCAAGCTCCTGACCATGACCATTTTGGCCGCGGGCGCGGACACGACCGTGATCACCATGGCGAATGCCATTCGCGCTTTCTCGCTCTATCCGGATCAATATCAATTGCTGCGCGCCGATCCATCGCTCTTGCGCAATGCCTTCGATGAAGCACTGCGCTGGGATTCGCCCTCGCGCATGGCCGGGCGCATCGCCAAGCAAGACGTCCAGATCGATGACTACGTGATCCCCGAAGGCACGCGCGTCGGGCTCATGTTCGCCGCCGCCAATCGCGATCCACGCAAATGGGAAGATCCCGAGCGCTTCGACATCAAGCGCGATTTAAGAGGCAGCGTCGGCTGGGGTTACGGCATTCATATGTGCGTCGGTAAGGCGCTCGCGCAGCTCGAAGCCGATGCTTTGCTCGGCGAGCTCATCAAACATGTCGAGCACTTCGAGCCAGCGGGCGAGCCCGAGCCGTGGATGACGACGATCGGCCACGGGCCGGTGACATTGCCGGTCCGCTTGCAATTTGCGAAGTGACCCGCATGCACTTTATCACATTCAAAGTCACTCTCTCCAACCACCTCCCCCTTGTGGGGAGGTCGAAACGCGAAGCGTTTCGG
>JBAQHC010000643.1:0-6758 GCA_049288095.1 Alphaproteobacteria bacterium
TAATGGACGAGGTTGTAGGTGAAGCTGTCATAGTTATCGATGAGCAGGATCATTTCATACCCCGGCACAAACGCCGCCGGCGCCGTGCCATTTCACGGTTAATCAGCGGTTAAGGCTTGGTCGCATAGGAACAATCCTCGCAGCGTGCCGTCAAGCGGCGTGGCTGCGGCAGTTGCTCGTGAGCGTCTAGGTACAAGAAATGGCACGCAGAAGGCCTCGATCAAGCCCCGATCAATCGGGCCTCCCGGTCCTCTTTATTATCGTGGGCTGCACGTCTTTCGCGCTGGGCATTCTTAATCCCGCATCGAGGCCGGAAATTGGGTCATCGCTCGCGCCGGCGGTGAAGACGGAGATGCGCGCGCTCGCCGATGGGACGGATCTTGGGCGGCTGGCTTGGGTCGGGCTCAATGATCCTTCGTTCGAACAGACGGCTCAGTTAGTGGTCTCCGCTCACTCTATCCAGAGGGCGGTACCGCGCGGCCACGAAGTGGCCACGGCGATCCGGCGCAAGACTGGGTTGCTTCGGGTCGCCCGCAACGGCGTTGCAGGCTACTGACCCTTCTTGGGTTCGCCGGCAAAGCGTACGGCTTCAATTGCGGCGGTGACGAGTGCGCGCGCCTTGTTGATGCATTCGCGCTGCTCATAGTCGGGCTCGGAATCCGCGACGATGCCGGCGCCCGCTTGCACATACATGACGCCGTCCTTGATGATTGCCGTGCGCAAGACGATACAGGTGTCCATCGATCCGCCCGCGGAGAAATAGCCGACCCCGCCGCCATAGATCCCGCGCTTGTCCTTCTCGAGCTCATCGATGATTTCCATCGCGCGCACTTTCGGCGCGCCGGTTAGCGTGCCCGCGGGAAATCCGCCCATCAGAGCGGAAATCGCGTCTTCGCCTTCCTTCAATTTGCCGATCACATTGGAAACGATGTGCATCACATGGCTGTAGCGCTCGACGGCGAAGCTCTCGGTGACTTTGACAGTGCCGATCTTCGCGGCGCGGCCGACATCGTTGCGTCCAAGATCGAGCAGCATCAAATGTTCGGCGCGCTCCTTCGGGTCCGCCAATAGCTCGCCTTCAATGCGCTCATCCTCGGCATGCGTTTGCCCTCGCGGCCGTGTGCCGGCGATCGGACGAATTGTGATCTCGCCATCGCGCAGGCGAACCAAGATTTCAGGGCTTGAGCCGACGACGGAGAAGCCTTCGAAATTGAGATAGAAGAGAAAGGGCGACGGGTTGATGCGCCGGAGCGAGCGATAGAGCGAGAATGGCGGTAGCTTGAAAGGTGTCTCGAAGCGCTGCGACAGCACGACCTGGAAGATGTCGCCTGCCAGAATGTATTCCCTGGCCTTCGCGACCATTGCGAAGAATTCCCCGGGTGTCGTGTTCGATCGCGTCTCAGCGATCGGTGGATGCTCGACCGGTTCCTTTGCCTGGTGGGGCAGGGGCGCGTCGAGCTTGGTGACGATTTCGGCAAGACACGCTTCTGCGCGGGCATAGGCCGCTTTTGCCGTGACACCGGCTTCCGGCCGCACCGAGGTCACTGCCAGCATCTCATCCTTCACCGCATCAAAAATCAGCATGATCCGTGGGCGGATGAAGAGGCCATCAGGAAAGCCCAGAGGATCCGGATTCACATGCGGCAGGCGCTCGATGAGACGGATCGTGTCGTAGCCAAGATAGCCGACGAGCCCCGCCGACATCGGCGGCATGCCCGGCGGCAAGTCGATGCGCGATTTTGCAAGCAGCGCACGCAAGGAATCGAGCGTGCCGCCTTCGCACGGCTTGAACTTGTCGAGCGCGCCGGCTTCGGCGATCTCTGCCTTGTTTCCGCGTGCGCGCCAGATGAGATCTGGGTCAAGGCCAATCACCGAATAGCGGCCGCGCACCGCGCCGCCTTCGACCGACTCGAGGAGAAATGTGTTCGGCCGCTCCGGGCCGAGCTTCAGCATCACCGAGACCGGCGTTTCAAGATCGGCAATGAGGCGCGTCCAAACGATCTGGGGCCGCTTCGCCTCATAGGCTGCGGCGAATTCGTTGAATGACGGCTCAGTCGCCATGATCAGTGTGCAGAGCTAGCGGCATTGTCGAGCGTCGTCTTATCGACTTTCACGCCGAGGCGCTGACGCGATGCATCGACATATTGTTCGACGAGGTCGCCATCAAGCGACTCATCGAGCGTCTTCGACAAAGCCTCAACGCCCGCAGCGCGCTCTCTTGTGTCGGGAGGCGCAATTGCCGTTACGCTCGCGATGACATACTCGCCCGGCTTTGCCGAGGGTCCGGCGATCAGCTCACCCTGCTTGGCACTGAACAGCGCATCCATGAGCTCCGGCGAAATCACATCGCTTGTCTGATCGCGGCGGAGCGGCGCGGGAAGGGCGGTCGGCGCTTTGCCAAGCTCGGTTGCGGCGGGCCCGATGCCAGCGATCTTGAACTTGAGTGCGAGTGCGTCCGTTCGTGCCTTCAGCCGTTTTGCGGTCTCTTCCTTCAGATAATCCTCGCGCGCCTGATCCGCGATCTTGTCGAAGGGCTTGAGCGAGGGCGGCTCGACCTGGTCGACACGCACGATGAACTCGCCACCATCTTTGAGATTGCCGGGATCGTTTTCCGCGCCTTGCTCCGCAGCGAATGCGGCTGCGACAAGCTGTTGCGCTTGGGTAGCCGGCACCGGTGTCTCGGCCTGGCCGTTCTCGTCCTTGCCGGTCTTATCCACGAGCGTGAACTTCACTAGCGGAATGTTGAGGCTCTTTGACAGCTCTTCCATGGTCGAGCCGCCCGCGCGGCCGTCCTCGAATTGATTGACGGCTTTGTCGATCGCCTCCTGCGACTGGTCGAGCGCAAGCTTCGATTTGATCTGGTCCCGCACTTCGTCGAGCGCCTTGGTTCGCCCGGGTGTGATCGATTTCACCTCGGCAATCGACCAAGCGAGCGCGCCGTTGACGGGTTCGACGAGGCCCGGCCCAGTGAGGGCGAACGCCGCGTCGGCCACTTTGGGGTCGTCGACGCCGCTCTTGGCGAGATCCTTGAATGCAAGCTGCGAGTCCGGGTAGCCACGCTCCTTGCCGACTTGCTCGAAAGTCTTCTTGCCTGACTTGATTGCTTCGTAAGCGGCGCGCGCCGATGCTTCCTCGGGGAAGCTGATCACCCGCAAGGAGCGAGTCTCGGCAATCTTGTACTTGTCGATGTCGTAATTGTAGGAGGACTTGATCTCATCCTCAGGCACGGTCACCTGCGCGGCGAAGTCCGCGGGCCGGAACAAGACCGCAGTAAGCGTGCGTAATTCTGCTTGCGTATAATTCGCGGGATGCGCGGCGATATATGCCTTTAGAGTCTTGTCATCCGGACTCGGAATATCTCCAACGACGGAAGGGTCCACCGGCACATACGAGATTTGACGCATCTCGCCTTTAAAAAGGATCAGGCCTTCGATCAGCCCACGAGGAACATACGCACCGGAGCCGAGCGCATCGCGCAACTGTGCGCGTTCGACCTCGCCGCGCATCTCGTTCTCGAATGTTGCCGGCGTGAGACTGTTATCGGCGAGCCGCTGCTGATAGGTCGTTTGGCTGAATTTGCCGTCGATATTCTGAAAGGCGGTCATGCCCTGAATGATGTTCCGGAGCGTCGCATCGTTTACCGCAAGGCCAAGACGATCGCCCATGATGGCGAGCGAGGTGATGTCGATCTCCTCATTGAGCACGTGATCCTTGACATCAAACGCCGCGATCTCCTCGGCCGAGAGCGGCTTGTCGCCGTTTTGCCGCGCGAACTGATCGAGCGTGAGCTTGTAGCGCTCCTGATATTCGGCCGCGCTGATCCAGCGATCGCCAACCCTGGCAACGCCGCGGCTGGTCGCGCCATTGAAGACGCCATTGATGCCCCAGAGCACGAAAGAGAGGGCCAAGAGCGCAATAAAGATCGACGCAACGCGGCTTGTGCTCGCTTTTCTTAGTTCTTTAAGCGCCATGGGTTGCTCGCTACACCTTCTGCCCTTTTTTGGCGGCGCGGATCATATGGACGGGGGCGCGCCCAGTCCACCAGCTTTCGCTGCTCCCACGGATTTGATAAGCGGTTGATGCGCTTGGGGGAAAGGCAAGACTATGGCAGAAGGCAAAGCGCCGCGACGGCTGGTTGCAGGAAATTGGAAGATGAACGGTCTCACGGCTTCACTTGCCGAGGTGCGTGCGCTTAAGGCTGCCCTTTCCGGGCGCAATGTGGGCGCTTCGGTCGCGGTCTGTCCGCCGGCAACGCTTTTAGCCGCAGCGAGCGGGGAGCTAAGGGGCACGGGAATTCTGAGCGGCGGGCAGGACTGCCATCCGGAGCCATTTGGCGCTTTCACGGGCGATATCAGCGCCGAGATGCTAGCGGACGCGGGCGCGTCGATGGTCATCCTCGGCCACTCTGAACGGCGCCATGGCCTCCACGAGTCGGACGAGCTTGTTGCGCGCAAGGTGAACGCAGCGCGCCGGGCCGGCCTCGTTCCGATTGTCTGTGTCGGTGAGACGGAGGGTGAGCGCGATTCCGGAAAGACGCTCGACATTGTTGGGCGCCAGCTCACGCATTCGTTGGCTGCCAGCCTCGACGCAACGGCGCTAGTGATCGCTTATGAGCCTGTCTGGGCGATCGGCTCCGGCCGGGTGCCGAGCAATGACGACATCGAGGCGGTGCACGGATTCATCCGCAGTGAGCTCGGGAAGCGCTTCGGCAGCGCCGGCGCGGATGTGGCAATTCTTTACGGTGGTTCGGTCAAGCCCACCAACGCCGGCGAAATTCTCAAGCTGAAAGACGTGGGCGGCGCACTTGTCGGCGGCGCTAGCCTGAAGGCGGCCGACTTCTTGAAGATCATCGAAGCGGCCTAGTTTCCGCGGCGGGCCGGTCGGTCAAAATCAAACCACATGCTTAAGGCGAATTTAGCGGTCCATCCGTAAGGTTGCATGGTTTTCTGGCAACAAGGATGGGCCAATGTCCGATCTGCAGCTCGGTCGGGTGCGCGCCGCGCTTTACGATCCGCAATACATGAACCGCCAGGTTACGCTTGGCGGGCTGCAAACGCTCGGCGTGACCCAGGTTGAGCCTCTCGCACGCGTCGGCGATCTTGAAGCTGCGGTCAATTCCGTCCCGTACGAGCTTGTTATTGCGGAGCTGCAGGGTGCCGAGGAACCGGTCTGTGATCTTGTGCGCCGGGTGAGGCATCGCCAAACCGGTATCAATCCATTCGTCGTCATCCTTCTGACGACCTGGGATTTGAACGCCGACGCAGTGCGCGCCGTGCTCAACTCCGGTGCCGACGATCTGCTCGCGCGGCCTTACACGGTTGGCCAGTTCCAGCAGCGCATTTCCGGCGCAGCGCTCGCCCGCAAGCCGTTTGTTGTCACCGCCGACTATGTCGGCCCGACGCGCAGGATCACCTCGCGCGATCCGGAAGACGATGAACTCTTCGAAGTCCCAAATCTTCTGCGCAAGCGCATCAATCAGACCGACGACCGCGAGCGCGACACGGCGGAGCTCGATCGCGCGTGGCGCAATGTTCTCAGGTGGAAGGCGATCCGCCTTGGCCGCCAGCTCGAAGCATGGTCGACACAACTCTCCAAGAACGCTGTGCCCGCCGGCGATGAGGCGGCGATCAGCTCACTGGTTTCGCGCATTTCGCACACCGCGAGGGAATTGCGCGGTTATGCCAGCACGGCGCCGGGCCCGGCCTATGAGTCCGTTGCGGAGTTCTGCAACGAGATTTGCAAAGTGTCCGCGCGATCGCCGGTGAGCGAAGGCATCCAGAAATTCCTCGAGTTCGCGGCGCTGATCTCCGATCAGGTGCGCATCGCGACCACGAGCGACCGCGACGGCACGACCGCCGGGGTTGTGCCCTTCTACGTTGGCTGAATTGAGTCTCAGAGGTAGCGAGCTCGCCCCCCCCTCCCTATGGGAGGGGTTGGGGAGGGATTGCAGAGGTCCAGCCATCAGAAATCCCTCCCCCGAGCGCGGAGTTCATCCTCCGGCCGCGCTTTGCGCGGACCGGGGGGCGCTCTGCCCCTCCCAGAGGGAGGGGGCGAAGGCAACGGCGATTTGCGCTTCGGGCCCACTGCCGCTAAAAGCTCCGCTCCTGACCCCAAGGGCGGCTTTTCATGTCCGGCATAGCCACCGTCATTCTCGTTATCCACACGCTTGTGGCGATTGCCATGATCGGCGTGATCCTGCTTCAGCGCTCCGAGGGCGGGGCGCTCGGAATCGGCGGCGGCTCAGGTAGCTTCTTATCGGCCCGCAGCGCCGGAAATGTGCTGACCCGCACGACGACGATCCTCGTTGTCATCTTCTTTTTGACCAGCCTGGCTCTGACGGTTTTGGGCCGGCATACCGGGCCGAAATCGTTGCAATTCGGGGCTCCGGCGAGCAGCAAGGTGGTGACACCGCAATCGGTGCCGGCCCCGGCGCCCGCAGCACCCAGCTCAAATGCGCCGGCCAACCCGATCAGCAATCTTCCCGGGTTTGAGAAGCCGGCGCCCGGCGGTTCAGCCGCGCCCTCTGGGGGCTCAATCCAGGCACCGGTTTCGCTCGAGCCGGCAAAGCCCGCCGCACCTGCGGCCGAAAACCCGCCCTCGGCGCCAGAAGCTCCGCCCTCGGCCCCTGGCACGCCGCCGAAGCAGCCTTAATTTTCAACTTCGTTCAGCACGATTCCAGCTTGGGTTTGCCCGAGCGAATCGTTTATTCTGATGGCCCATGGCGCGGTACATCTTCATCACCGGCGGCGTGGTCTCCT
>JBAQHC010000644.1:0-3096 GCA_049288095.1 Alphaproteobacteria bacterium
AATCGGATGGCTTGAACTTCATCCATTTGCCGCCGACCCTATCGACGGTCGGGCCGCTCGGGCCAATAAAAGAGCCCATCGAGAAGGCATGACCGGTTTGCCATTGGTAGATCAGGACAAGCGCCACCAAGGCCAGGCCCAGAATCAGCACAGGGCCAAAAGTCTTTGACCGCAGCATGAGAACTCCCCCGACTTAAGCTTGGTTAACCTAACAGCACTTCGCCCCCGGCGCGAGAGGCACCTCTCCACTGCCCGGCCAAAGCCCAGGCGATTTCACGGCACTGTGGCGCCGGGTCGCCATCGCCATACGTGCGACCAAGCCCCTTTGCCGCCAGCAAAAAAGGCACGCACAAAAAAATTTGGGCCATGAAGGTGGCGGGGAGGCATTCCGGTGGTAAATTTAGTTAATGCGCGGGGGCGTGGGGGTGTGGGAACGAGGCCCAGGATTCCCCAATCCGCCATTGGTGAGGTCGTTTGGTACCCGGCTGCAGGACCGTTTTTCGTGCCGCCGGGCTCGTGAAGGCAAGGGTGGAATTTTAGCGTTCTGGGCGAATTTCGCGAGCGGCCAATTGGCCGCGCTGGGTCAAGCGATCGGTTTCGATCAGCCGCCAGGGCATCGCCAGTAAACGAGGGGGATTGTTGATGTCGGCACAAGAGCGCCTTTCCCGTGATTTCGCGCGGCACGCGCTGGCGGGTTTTGTATTCGCAATGGCCGCACTCTCCATGGCGCCAGCATTTGCGGACGCCAAATGCGGCCAAGATTATTATGACGGGCTCAGAGCCTATGACGCCGGCAACAAGAAAGCCGCGATCGACATTTGGACGCGCGCCGGCCTTGCCGGCGATGTTCGCGCTCAATACCGGCTCGGCGAAGTCTTCGAGAACGGCGACAAGGTCCTCATCAATTATGTCGAGGCCCACAAATGGTACAACCTCGCCGCCAATAACGATCTGCAGCAATGCTCGGGCGATTTCGGCAGCAAGGAAGCGCGCCAGGCGCGCGATCACAGTCGCGAAGCGCGTGATCGCCTCGAAGATGTGATGACCAACCGCGCGATCACCGACGCGCAGCGTGAAGTCGTCTCTCTCTATGAATGCAAAGCGGATACACGCTCGCTCTATGAGCTTGCGCGCATCTACCAGAAAGGCTCGGGCCTGCCGCAATCCTCGATCGATGCGTGCCGCTATTACGCGGTCGCCGCGGCGAAGAATGGGCCGAGTTCCAACGAGGCGCGCGATGCGCTCGATGTGCTCAACAAGGTGCTGTCGCCGGAGCAGATCGATAACTGCCAGCGCGAAGCTTCCCGGTGGAATCGCCCGGGCGGCGAAGTGTGCATGGCCAGCGCGGGCGGCAGCGATTGCAAGGGCGCGCGCCGCGTGCCGCTTGCGAATTTGCAGGCCGCATTGCGTGCGCTCGGCTTCTATCGCGGCCCGCTCGACGGCTCCTATGGCGGCTCGACCCGGCAAGCCGTGCGCGATTTCCAGCGTGATCTCAACGCGACGCCAAGTGGCGATCTGAGCGACATGCAGGTTTGCTCGCTGGTCGAGCGCGCCGCTTCGAATGGCGACGGCATCAGCCAAGCAACGCTCGGTGAGATGTACTACAGCGGCATCGGCAAGAGCAAAAACTACGACAGCGCACGCGATTGGTTCGAGCAGGCCGCCGACCGCGGCGTGCCCAGCGCACTCTTCCGTCTCGGCAGCATGTATGTCGAAGGCGTCGGCGTGCAGCGCGACCCGTCTCGTGGCTGCGATGACCTGCGGCAAGCCGATCGGCAAGGCCATCCGGGCGCCGACCGCGAGATCAGCAAATATTGCTACGGCCGCCGCGGCGATCGCGACGACGACAACTGAGACTTAAGGGGGGCCGCGTCGAGACGAGCCCTGCTCGTTTCCGCTCGCGGCGTGTGAGGAGGAGTAGACCATGACGCCGAAGGCGAAAGCTCTCATCGCGGCATGTGTGGCTGGACTGATGGTGGCGGGCGCTTCGGCGTTTGCCGAGTCATCCTATGATGGGTTTTGGATCGGCGGCGGTTCGCCGGGCGATTGGGGTGGCGGTCCTGGCGACAAAGGATCTAAGGGACCGCGTGAGGTTGAAGTCGGCGTCGGGCCGAGCTTCCGTTTCCACTCTATCTCAGAAGCAATCAAGGCAGTCGGCCCCGGCGGCATCGTGCATGTCGACCAAGGGCTTTATGTCGAGAGCCTCAAGATCACCAAGCCCGTGACGATTGTCGGCCGCGTGAATAAACCGGTCGAAGGCAATATGCCGCTCGAGATCGTGGTGAAACTGCAGGCCCCGCCCGATCAGCCTTGCGTCAACGTCAATGTGCACGGCGACGGCTATGTCTCGCTGCGCCAGATCGGCATGATCGCCGGCCAGCAGAATGTGCAGCATGCCTGCGTTGAGCTCGAGAACGGATCGCTTGCGATCAAAGACTCGACCATCGCTGCGCCGAATTATGTTTCGGCGCTGCTCGCGCGCGGCGGCAATCTAACGGTCGAGACCTCGACCATCAGCGGCGGGCGTGAAGGCATCCTCATCACCGCGCGCGACGGCACCGGCACCTATTACATCGGCAGCAACAACGCGATCACCGGCAACATCACGGGCGTCAAGGTCGATGGCCTCGCGCAGGCGAACATCGTCGGCAACGACATCAGCGGCAATGCGGCTGACGGCGTCGTCTATTATCAGGGCCGCGGCAGCGTGATCGGCAACACGATCCACGACAACACGCGCTCCGGCCTCGTGCTGCAGAACAGCCCGCAATCGCCGACCGTGCGCTACAACAAGATCTATCAGAACTTCGGCAGCGGCATTCAGGTCGTTCCCGCGGTTGCGCAGGTTGGCCAGATGGGTCCGCCGATGCCTGAATCGCGCGGCCTGATCTGCGACAACACCATCACCAACAATTTCGGCGCAGGCATCGACGCCGCGGCGCGCGCGCTCACGATGAATTGCAAGAACGAGCTCAAAGGCAATTTCGACGACAAGCGGCGACGCGGCAGCTGGTTCGGTAGCGGTCGCAGCGGCAGTTTCGGCGGCGACAGCGGCTTTGGCCGCGGTGCGCCGTCCGGGTTCGGTCCGGGCATGAG
>JBAQHC010000645.1:0-2694 GCA_049288095.1 Alphaproteobacteria bacterium
GTCTTGAACATCACGCGCTAGCCATTCCATTCCCCTCCCCCTTCGGGGGAGGCAGCGAGGGGGATTGGCAACGGACAGCGGCGCCCGCAGAAATCCCTCCCCTAGCCCGTCCCAGGGGGAGGGGGACTTGGTGATTGGCCGCCCGCATTTCAGCTGCGGGCATCATCGAAGATCACAACTCGGATCGGCGTCGGGTTGAAGCCGTTGCAGGGATTGTTGACTTGCGGGCAATTCGAGATGACGCACAAGACATCCATCTCCGCGCGAAGTTCCACATAGTCGCCGGGTTTGGAAGCGCCATCGACAATTGCAAGCTCGCCGTCCGGCAAGATCGGTACGTTCATAAAAAAATTGATGTTGCTGACGATGTCGCGCTTGTCCATGCCGTATCTTGCAAGCTCGACGACGAAATTCTCGCGGCAGGCATGCATATAGCGCGTGTGATGGCCGAAGCGCACCGTGTTTGCCTCGCACGAGCAGGCGCCGGCGGAAGTGTCGTGCTCGCCAACGGTATCGCCTATGACCGTGAGCATCAGGCGGCCCTCGTTTGAGAGCACTTTAGTGCCGGCGCCGATATAGGCCGAGCCCTGCGCCGCAAGGGTTTCTTGCGCGCTGTAGCGTTCGGCGTAGTTATGCGCGTTGTAGAACAAGGTATCGACCGCCTGCTGGCCTTCGAGATCGATGATCCTGATGCCCTGGCCTTTGCGCACGAGACCTGACCACGGTGTCGTTGCGGGCACGACGTGATCATAGACGGTCGTTGCGAGAATCGGAGTGGGAGAGGTTTTTGCCATGCGCCTCACTCCCGGTTATATGCGTCGGTGTTGTCGAAGGCGCGCGCGGCTTCATCGCTCGCGTTTCGGCAATAGTCGTCGCTCCCCACCGCCGGCGAATTCCAGACGATCGCGCGCACGGGCCCAGCCGCCCACGTCTTCTTGGGCGAGAGCGGATGGGGACAATTGGAAAGCGCGATGATCAAATCCATCTCGGCTCTGAGATCGATATAGTCGCCGGGCTTTGCTGCGCCCTCGCGCCAAATCAGCTTGCCCCTATCGTCGGTCACGGCCGGCGCGAAAAAGCTGACGCACGGCCCGACATCGCGCACCGTCATGCCGTGCTTCGCGGCCGCCAAGACGAAATTGTCGCGCGTGTTGCGGCGCGTGGGGTCGGCGCCGAATTTCTTTTCATCGTCGAGCCTCGTGCTGCCGCCGGCGACGAAATCGTGATAGCCGCAAGTGTCGTCTGTAATGGATGCGAGCGCGCGGCCCATATCCGAGAGCAGCAATTTCCCGCGGCTGAGGCGCGATGTCCATTGCACTTTCACGCTGTCGGCTGGGTTGAGCCGCTCGCTCGTATCCTTCGCGTTCCAAAACAGCGCCGAAATGCCATCGCTCGCTTTGTCGTTGACGATACGCAAGCTCAGCCCCCGCGCGACATGGCCAATCCAATACCAGCCGCCGGGGATCGTCTCTTCAAGCAGGACGAGATCGCGCGGCAGCGCCTTCGGGTTGCGCGCATCGCGGCCTTTGACTGGCCTCGCGCCCGCTTCCGTCGCCCGTGCCTTGAGCTCGAAATAACGCCGCCGATAGTCCTCGGGCGTCATAGGGACGGCAGTGTTGGGATCGTTCATGATTAGTCGTCGCGGTCGAGATTGGCGCCGATCTCAGCGATTGGCAGCTCATCTATCTCTTCATCATAGACCGTCTGATAGATCAATTCCTCCAGACGCATTTTGGTCGCAAGAAACTCCTCGGAGATGAACTGCGCCGGGCTGCGCGGGCGCGGCACAGGCACCTCGATCAGCTCCATGACTTCGCCGGGATGCGCCGAAAGCACGAGAATGCGGTCGGCCAGGTAGATCGCTTCGTCGAGGTCATGCGTGATGAACAGCACCGTGATGTCGATCGCCTGCCAAATTTCCATGAGATGCGCCTGCATGCGCGCGCGGGTCTGCGCATCGAGCGCGCCGAACGGCTCATCCATCAGCAGCATATGAGGCTGATTGGCGAGCGCGCGCACAATGGCGACCCGCTGCTTCATGCCGCCTGAGAGCTGGTGGGGGTAGGCGTCCACGAATTTGTCGAGGCCGACAAGATGAAGCCAGCGAAGCGCCTGCGCCTCGGCCTTGCGGCGGCCCATGCCGTTGATCTCGAGGCCGAACATCACGTTCTTCTTGACCGTGAGCCACGGAAACAGCGTGTAGGCCTGAAACACCATGCCCCGGTCGCGCCCCGGCCCCAGCACCGGCTTGCCTTCCAGCAAGATCTCGCCGGAGGTTTCTTCCTCGAGCCCCGCGACAATGCGCACGAGCGTGGATTTGCCGCTGCCCGAGGGGCCGACGACGCAAAGGAACTCACGCTGATGCGTCTGGAAGCTGATGTTCTTGAGCGCCTCGGTCTCGCCCTGGCGCGATGAGAACTTCTTGCCGACGTCCTTGACCTCGAGGATGACCTCACGCGATTTGAGCTCGTCGAAATAGGCGCGCACCTCCGGCGATTGCCGTTGGTACGGAATATTTGACGGGTTCGCCAGAAATTTAGGCTTCTTGATATCCATCAGGACGACGTCGCCGCGAGGCTGCGGTCCCATGGAAACAGGCGGCGGCCAATCAGCGCGAGAATCATGTCGGTGCCGAGACCCAGAATGCCGATCATCATGATCGCGGCGTAGACATTGGCGAAATGCTGATCGCGC
>JBAQHC010000646.1:0-3007 GCA_049288095.1 Alphaproteobacteria bacterium
GTAAAGAGGATAAGTCTTGAGCGCCTGCTCATATTCCGCGACGGCCTCATCAAAGCCATGCCGCCGCTCGGCATCGGTCTTGTGGATTTCCGGCCAAGGCGGTGTCAGGAACACGCGGCGGTGAAAACGGTAAAGCTCGGCGGCTTTGACGAAGTGTGCCGGCGGCTGAAGATTGTGACGCATATATCCGACAACCGGATCGATAAGCGAGCGATCAAAGAACACCGGACGATCGACTTTGCCGAGACCGTTGTAATGATTCATGATGCGCGAGGCACATAGCTCACAGAACAAGCGGAAATCCGGCTGCCAGGGCAGCCCCTCGCCACCGATGTGCAATTGCTCTTTGACGATCTCGCGCCCGGGCTCCGGGAACACGCGATAGCCGTGCCGCGCAAGCTCATTGATCAAGCTTGATTTGCCGCCGCCCGAGCATCCAGAGATGATCACGCACCAGCGCTCAGCGCCTTCACATCGCGCCGGAATGTAATCGTCTTCAATCATCGCTTTGTTGCCTATTCGAGACGGTCTGCCTTGCGCAAGGCGGGAAACAGCTTCGCCCAGCTGCCGGTCACCAAGAGCGAGCCCACGCCGCCGAAGATTGCAGCACCGATCGGACCCAAAATGCGCGCGGCGATGCCGCTTTCGAATTCGCCCAAATCATTCGATGCGGAGATGAATAAGGTCGAGACGGCGGCGACGCGCCCGCGCATATGATCGGGCGTCATAAGCTGCACCAGCGTTTGGCGTACGAACACGGAAAGCATATCGGAGGCGCCGACGAGCGCAAGCGCCAGCGCCGACAGCCAAAACAGGCGCGAGAAAGCGAAGATCAATGTTGCAAGCCCGTAGACCGCAACCGCTGCCAGCATTTTCGGGCCGGCGTGACGCCGGATCGGGTGATTTGCGAGCGTGAGCGCCGCAATCATCGCGCCCACAGCCGGCGATGAGCGGAGCAAGCCGAAGATCTCCGGGCCTTTTGTCGGCAACACATCGCGCGCAAACACTGGCAGCAGCGCGCCGACGCTGCCGAGCAGCACCGCGAAAAGATCGAGCGAGATCGAGCCGAACACGACCTTGTTGGTCCAAATGTAGCGCAAACCCTCCTTGATCAGTTCAAGGCGCGAACCAGGCTGAGCTTGAGGCTTGGTAGTGCGTTTGATGAGCGCAATGAGCGCGACGCCGGCGAGATCGAATGCGACACAAGCCGAGAAGGCAACCCATGGCGAAACCGCGATAAGCAGACCGCCAAGCGCGGGACCCATGATCGTCGCTGTCTGATTAGAAAGCGAGTTGAAGGCGATTGCGCGCGGCAATAGCTCTCGCGGCACCAGCATGGGCGCAAGCGCTGTTCCCGCTGGCGCGCGCAGCACGCGCGAAATGCCAAGCAGAAACGCGATGCCAAAGAACAATGGAATTGATGCAAACCCGAACAGCGCTGCCGAAGCGAGCAGCGTGTTTAGGGCCATCGCGGAAACTCCGCAGGCGATCATGATGTGCTTGCGCTCATGCCGATCGGCGATCTGCCCAGCGGGCAGCGCAAGCACGAACATCGGGAGAAAGGTACAAAAGCCGATGAGGCCGACATAGAGCGCGGACTGCTCGATCGAATGCGTGCGCCGCGCGATGTCGTAGGTCAGCCAGCCAAGCGTGACGCTCTGAATTGTATAGGAAAGCCCGCCAGCGACGCGCGACAGCCAAAACGCCATATAGTCGCGCTCTCTGAGGAGCGCGCTCACGCGTGTCGGCTGGCCTGCTATGTCGGTCATTTTGCTTTGGCTCTCTTATATCCCCTCTCCCCTTGCGGGAGAGGGTTAGGGTGAGGGGTTGAATCAAAGAATCGCCTGTCGCCCACCCTCACCCGGATCGCTAAGGCGCTTCGCGCCAAGCGATCCGACCTCTCTCATCAAGGGAGAGGCGATGACATTTCTCACTCCAGTTTGTCGGCTTTGCGCAAGGCCGGAAACAGAACTGACCACAGGCCCGTCACCGTCATCGAGCCGAAACCGCCGAACAGCGCCGCGCCGATCGGGCCCAAGAGCCGCGCAAGCACGCCGCCCGAGAACTCGCCCAGCTCGTTGGACGCCGAAACGAACACCCACGCGACCGAGGACACGCGCCCGCGCATGTGATCGGGCGTGACAAGCTGCACCAGAGTCTGGCGCACATAGATCGACGCCATGTCCGAAGCGCCTTGAAGAACGAGCACAGCCATCGACAAAGCGAACAGGCGCGAAAGGCCGAAGACAACCGTGGTCGCCCCGAAGATACCGACGGTGACGAACATGATCTTGCCGGCATGGCGCTTGATGGGATGTGCGGCGAGATAAATCGCAACCGCCGATGCACCGAAGGCGGGCGCTGCCCTTAGCGCGCCGAAGCCTTGCGAACCAACATGCAGAAGATCTTTGGCGAAGACCGGCAAGAGCGCGGTGACACCGCCGAGCAGCACCGCGACGAGATCAAGCGAGATGGCGCCGAGCACGATCTTGTTCGACCAGAGATACGCCAAGCCCTCCTTGATCAGCTCGAGCCGGCTGCCGGGCTGTTGTTCGGGTCTCGTGTTCTTGCGCACCAAGAAGATTGCAACGCCGGCGAGCGCGTAGAGCGCAAGCGATGTGCCGTAGGAGATGCTGGGCGAAATCGCAATCAAGAGGCCTCCGACCGCGGGGCCCGTGACCGCAGCCGATTGCCAAGCGAGCGAGTTCCAGGCGATGGCGCGCGGCAAAAGGGTTCGCGGCACAAGCATGGGCGCGGTCGATGTGCTCGCGGGCGCGAGGAACGCGCGCGATGTTCCGAACACGAATGAAATGCCGAGCAGGACTGGGATCGTTGTCGCGTGCAGGAGTGCGGTGACGAGCAGCACGCTCACGGAAAAAATCTCGCCCGCCATGCAGAACATCAAGATCTTGCGGCGCGTGTGGCGATCCGCCGTTTCGCCAGCGGGCAGCGCCAGCAAGAACAGCGGCAAGAAGGCGCAAAGCCCGATCAAGCCGACATAGAGCGC
>JBAQHC010000647.1:0-1958 GCA_049288095.1 Alphaproteobacteria bacterium
GGGGAGGGCGTCGGAGTCGGCGTGGGGCCGCCCTCAGCTGCGAGCAGCAGGTTCAGCGCACCACCGAGCGTGTCGCTCCAGACGACCTGCCGCGGGGAGGCGACGACGATCCGCTTGAACTCCGGGAACGCCGATCCGGTCGACTGGAGGTAGACCGGCTGCAGGTAGATCAGCGAATCGTCGAGCGGAACGACGATCAGGTTGCCGCGGACGACCTTGCTGCCGGACTGGTTCCAGAGCGTCATCTGGGCGCTGATCGTGGGATCCTGATCGATCCTCGCCTCGATCTGGGCGGGCCCGAAGATCGACGTGTCGGCCGGGAAACGGTAGACGAGGGTCGAGCCGTAGTTGGCACCGTCCATGCGGGCCGCCACCCACGCGATCATGTTCGGCCGGCTGGTCGGGACCATGGGCTGGAGGAGCAGGAACTCGACCCCGGTCTGGCCCGGCAGTCGCATCACGACGTAGTAGGCCTCGGACGGCAGGGTCCCCTCGCTGCTCTGCGTGGGGACCGTCCACAGGTCGTCCGTCCGGAAGAACTGCTGCGTGTCCGTGACGTGATAGCGCCCGAAGACGCGCGTCTGGACGTTGAACAGCTCCTCGGGCACGCGGAGGTGCGCGCGAAGGTCCGCCGGCATGGCCGACAGCGGCTCGAACAGGTTGGGGAAGATGGCCGCGTAGTCGCGGATGATCGGATCGCTCGGATCGCTGATGTAGAAGTGCATCGTGCCGTCGTAAGCGTCGACGGTGATCTTGACGCTGTTGCGGATGTAGTCGAACGGGTCGCCGGCCAGGCCGGTCGTCCCGAGCGTGGCCGGGTCGAACGCCTGGGCGTTGGGGAAGCGGTCCGATGTGGTGAACGCATCCTGGACGTAGACGAGTCGCCCGGCGTCGTCGATCACGAGGTACGGGTCCTTGTCGAACCGCAGGAACGGGGCCACGAGCGAGAGCCGGTCCTTCAGCGACCGGTGGAAGAGCAGCTGGCTGTCGCGGGTCACCTGGTCGCTGATCACCAGGTCGAGGTCGCGGAAGCGAAGCCCGAACAGCATGCGCATGAGCGTGTTGTCGAGGTGGATGCCGGTCGTCCCGGTCCAGTTCGTCTGGGTGCCGACCGAGCCGCCGGTGTCGCTTTCGCCGGTCGGATAGTCGAACTCCGCCTGGCGGGCGCCGACCACTATGTACGAGCTGGGCCGCTCGCCGAAGTAGATCCGTGGTTGCGTGATCTTGGGCGCGCCACCGGTTGAGACCGGCGGCAGGTTGCTGATGATCGAGTCCGGCTGGCCCTCGCTGGTCACCTGGTTGACCGGGACCATCGCGGCGCCGACGCCGTGCGTGTAGATGATCCGCTGGTTGACCCAGCCGACGGCACTCGGGTTCTGCTCGAGGGCGAGCTCGCGGGCCGACAACATCACCTGGCGCTCGGTGCCGTCGATCGTGTAGCGGTCGGTGTCGACGTCGGTGAAGTCGTAGTACTTGCGCACGGTCTGGAGCTGATCGAGGGTCGTCCGGAGCGGCCGCGGGTCCCACAACCGTGCGCTGGCGAAGGTGTCGGCCTGATCGGCGATGTCCTGCGCCGTCAGGACCTGGTCACCCTTGAACGGTAGGTCCTTCCAGCCGTTGAGGTCGTAGGCCAGCCTGGTCATCGCGATGTTGTTGCCGATGTAGCGCTCTTCCTGTGCGTACTGGTTCGGTTCGACCGTGAAGCGCTGGATGGCCTCCGGGTAGAGACGACCGATGATCAGCGACGCGAGGAACCAGACCCCGATCGTCAGCCCGAGTGGCCAGAGCATCCGCGTGAAAGCCCCGCCCACCAGGAGTGCCGCGGCGATCCCGGAGATGACCGTGAGCACGTCGTAGGCGAAGAACTGGGCGTTCTGGTCGGTGAAGCTGACGCCGGTCGCAATGCCCCGCGTGCTGTACACGAGCTCGAACTTGTCGAGTTGGTAGCCGAACGCGAC
>JBAQHC010000648.1:0-1881 GCA_049288095.1 Alphaproteobacteria bacterium
GAGCGTCCTCGGAAGCGAGGTCGAGTACGCGCTTCCCGTCGGGCTGGCAGCCCCGCTGCGGCTCCGCGGCCGGCTCGGATGGGCGCATGAGCTCGCCGGGACCGATCGGACCGCCACTGCTTTCTTCGACGGCACGCCAAGTGCCGCAGCCTTCACGGTTGCCGGGGCGATCGCGCCGCGCGATGCCGCAGTCTTCGGGCTCGACGTGACACTGGCGATGCAGTCTCTTGACTTGTTCGTCGGCCACAACGGCGCTGCCGGCGACGGCGCAAGCCTTCAAGGCGGCAGCGTTGGCGGACGCTTCACATTCTGACCAAGCGATGTTGCCGACCCGATAGGCATTGAGGTCGATGATCCCAGCTCCGCGAGCGCCGCTCGCAGCCGCGTGAACGTCCGCGTGGGGCCAGGACCGGACCAGCCAAGTGTCGCAGTTAGTCTGTCGTTCAGAGGACCCCGCGAGATGCGCCGTGAGAGTGAAAAAGCGAAAGGCACGAGTGATCTGTTGGCTTGACCGGTTCTGCCTGCAGTGAATTTCCACAGTTAGTACGTGCACGCATGATAGTATGCGCTCATTGCGATTCGCAATCAGGGGGGCTAGACATGAGAAAGCTGTTGCCCGGAAGCGTCGTGATCGCTGCATTCGCAATGACCGGCATGTCGGCAGCCCATGCCGCCGGGCCGGTCTACAATTGGGCCGGCTGGTATGGTGGTTTCAACGGCGGCTGGGAATGGAGCCAAAATGCCGGCGGTGATCTTTCCGGCGATAACTTGCCTTCGGGCTTTCAACGATCTATCGCTGCGGGATTCTTTCCCGGTCGCATCGGCGTGAACTACAGCGGATTCACCGGGGGAGCACAAGGCGGCTATAATTGGCAGTGGGGCGCGCTCGTTCTTGGAATTGAAGAGGACGTCAACCACGCCAATTTCCGCGGCTCGAGTACCGTCCCTCCATTGATTCCTCTTGGCGTGAACGGTCCCGCCTCGTTCACTTTGTCGCAAAGCATCGATTGGTTTGCGACCGCCAGAGGGCGGCTGGGCGTTACACCGACGGATCGGTTGCTGCTCTATGTCACCGGTGGCTTGGCGCTCGGTGATGTGAAGACTGAGTACATTGTCCCGAGCGCGCCCGCCGGGCTCCCGTTGGGCATCTTCAACGGCGCCAATTCGGAAACGAAGGCTGGTTGGACGGCGGGCGGCGGCGCTGAGTATGCATTGGAGAACCATTGGTCGGCAAAATTGGAATATCTCTATTACGATCTCGGCAGCTCGAGCGTGAGGGCGGATCCGTCCGGCCTCAAAACGTTTGCCTTTTTCGGCCTGGCGGACGCGCAATATCGCGGTAGCGTTCTCCGCGGGGGGATCAACTACAGGTTCGACTGGGGCAATTGACCCCTGTGTGAAGTTCAACATTCTCTCTTTACGATTGTGGCCCAGCGCACGACCTGCCGGGACGTTTATGCTTTTCATTGACAGCTGACCGCAGCCTTGTTTGCCGATTGCATATCAGTGGTGATGCCTGCACTGCATCCACGAGCGGATGAGCAAGCAGGCGGTCTCGGCGATGATCTTGACGCGCGCCATATTCGGCAGTGTGGCTGACGGCCCGATAGCGGACCCACCGAGCGCCGCTTGGAACTCAAGCAGTGTTCTAATTCGCGCGCCATATAGGCATCGTAGGCGTGTGCCTCGTCGATGATCCAAGCTCTCCAGCTGCGAGACAGAGGCCCCAGGAGTTTCCCGGTTTCGATCCAAGTCGCGCGGAGACAACGCAAAATCGCCAGCTCTTCAGCTCCCATTCATGTTGGCGCGCCCACCCTCGATGCGCTTTTGGGGAGCAGCCACAACCAATTTCGAGGAGTGTGCTCATGCCAGCGTCGGCCC
>JBAQHC010000649.1:0-4336 GCA_049288095.1 Alphaproteobacteria bacterium
ATAACAAGCATAAGACCGATAACATTGGCGCCGAGCGCGAATTGCCACATCACCAGCACGAGAAGATCGCTCGCCGTGATCGTGCCAATTGCGCTTGCGGCCAAGGTGAAGGTGAGCGGGGCAAGCCATTTGCGCTTGTATTCGTCAATTGCCGCAGAGCCACCCAATAGCCAAACGAAGGCGCCGATGATGGAAATCCCTGTCGCGACGAGCATTGAATGCGGATCGCCGTCGAGGCTGGCGATCGGCGTCGACGCAGCAGGCAAACGTCCGCTGAGGGCAAGCACCACCACCAACAGCAGCAAGGCCCAAATAGCTCCGGCCAATAATTGCGACAGCCGCTGGTGATCGCGCGAAACCAGACACAGCCCCGCCCCCGCCGCCGCGAGCGTGATCGCAACGACTTCCCAACTCGGAAGCTGCTGCGCGAGCGGCAGAATCTCGGCGAGAGAGCTGATCATTGCTCAGCCCGGTTGGTTGGATCCTGAGGCATCGGGATCTTGTTCTCCGCCGGACGCGCGAGAGCTGCGCAGGCCAAGAACAAACCGAAGGAGGCGAGCACAAGCGCGACACCGACGCGCGCCGCCGCAGCGCTTTCGCCCCCGGCAGCAATCGAGAGAAGAGCAACGGCATCGCCCATGAGCACAAGCCCGCCCAATCGGCGCCAGGTCTCTCCCGCGAGCAAAAGATAGATGCCGCCCGCCGTGAACACGCCGCAAAGAAGCGCAACAGCGATCATGTCCTCGCCCCGCCATCGTCGAACAGAGAAAGACTCGCTTGCGCGACAACGGCTGCGATCGCGAGAGCAATGCCCAGGCGGACGAGGAAATTCGCCGTCCCTGCCGCTGAAATCGCTATCTGGCCGAAGCGAAAGAACGGCTGTGCCGCAGCCACGGGATCGACCACAATGATCAGTGCGACACCAAAGACAAACGCAAGAAGCGCGCCGCCCGCAGCAACCGGCGCCCTCAAGCCGAAGACTTGACGCACGCCTCTTGCGCCGATCGTGCACGCTTGCAGAAAGAACGCGGCGCCGCCAATCAATCCCGCAAACAACGGCTCAAGCCCACCGACCGGCTCGCTTGCCATCGTAAAGATCGCAACGATCCACATGACAGCGACAATGATCGGCGCAACTGCGCGTTTGAGGATCGAGGACAACATCAGGATTGGCCCGCCCGCCGCCGGCCGAGATCACTCACGACAATCCCGAGGATCAGCAAGATTGCGAGGAGCGCTGACCAGAGCTCGATTTGATCGAATTTGGTCCAGTTCATCGGACTGAGTGAAAGACGCGAGACCGCAATCGGGGTCAGCGCGGCTCCAGCACCGCAAGTAAGCGCAAGGGCGATGCGGAACGCTTGTCCCATGCGCGGATGCGCAAGCTGCCGGGTTTCACCCTGCATGCGCGGCGCGAGCACGAGCAGAATGGCGGTTTCAAGCACAAGGACAAGAATGAGCAGATAGGCAAGATCGGCAACGCGAGCTGCAAGCAAGACGAGCGCGGCCAAGAGCGAGGCCATTGAAAGCACCGCGACAAGCCGCTCGCTGCCCGGCTGCAAAACCGCGAGCAGCGCCGCGACCGCAGCACTCGCCGCTAAAGCGCCAAGCGGCAAGATGTTCACGGCAAAGACCGGCATCGGCCCGGCGAACACTTTGATGGCGATCCACACAAAGATGATTGCAATAACGGCGGCTAGGGCCGGCGCAATCGGCCGATAGCCAATTCGCTCGACCATACGAGCCGCAAGCCCTGCTCCGGCCGCGATCTGAGTAAGGAATCTTCTCCAAGCGCGTTCGGGCCGGCGCGGAATCGCCGGGGCGCACCAATCAAGCGCAGCTTTGACCTGCGTATCGAACCAGGCAAGTCCGGCACCGATTGCGAGCGCTGCGACGGCGAACGCGATTGCAATTCCTTGTGGCCAGAAGGGACCGAGCGAAACGGGCGCGCCGCCGCGCGCAACGATCGCCGCGACAAACAGACGGTCCAGGACGAAAGGAAACCAGCCAGGCACGAGAAGCAGTGCGAGAACGAGAAATGCTCCGGCGAACGGTGCAATGTGCACCGAACTTTCGCTCACAGGTGCCGAGCCCGATGACTTCCAAAGATTGCGGGCGAGGAGAAGCATGAGCGCAACAATGACTGCGTGCCCTGCAATCGAAAATGCGATCTCGGCAGGATTGTAATGCGGCACAGTACCGGCCCCGAGCGACTGGGCAAGCGCGAGCATTGAAATTGACGGCAAAAGTCCAACAAGGGCGAGAATGCCGGCACCGAACAAGCCGAGCGCAACGCGCCGGTTTTGTGTCGCTGCCTTGAGCGCATCGAGATTGATCCAATAATCGCCGCGCGAGACGAGCTGCGACACAACCAGCAACAAGCCGAGGCCGAATCCATGCGCGAGCGCGAGCGCAACGCCCGCGCTCACGCCGCGCGGACCGAAAGCGGCGAGATGTATGAAGGCGAGGCCGAAGAACAAGGGCGTCAGGCTTCCGATCAGCGTGCGCAGGCGCCGCGCATGCAAGCCGCTGATTGCGCCGGTCACGAGCAAGCCTGCGCCCGCAACGCCAAGTGCGAGACGGATGAGCGTCGCCGTTTCAAATGCGGGAGCGAACCGCAGAACGATATAGAGCGCCAATGGAACATAAGCGCCGGCTTGCGCGAGCATAATCGGCGCTTCGCTCGTCATTGCCGCACGTGGCGCGCGTAGACCCGCGGGGATAAGCACAAGCCTCAAGAGCCCGGATACCACGAGGATCACCGCGGCGAATTGAGCGGCGCGCGTGCCGGGCAGTGCGTGCGAAGTAAGGTCCGAAAGACCGATAAAGCCGCTGCCAACGAAAAGCCCGGCCAGCGCGACAATCAACAAGAGGTCGCCCACAAGCAGCGCAACCAAAAGCGGGATGCGCTGAGCACGCGCGATCGCACCACGCCGAGCCGTCAGCAACAGGAAAACCGAAAGCGTTGCGAGGACCGAAAATCCCATGACGAGAACAGGCGTGTCGGCGAGCACGAATCCGAGCCCCGAACTCATCAGCGCAAGCATCGCCGATAAGAGCCGCCCGCGCGCCGGCACCGACAACGTCAATCCAGCGCTTGCGAGAAGCGCGGCGATCGCGAGGAGCGCGATCATCAGCGCGAAAAGCAGCGCGAGCGCATCGAGAGAGAAGACCGCTTCAACGCCGCCCGGCCCGCCCCACGGAAACGCGAAGCGCCAAGGCCGGCCTTGTGCCGCTGCGGGCACGAATTGCAGGAGCCAAGCGAGCAGGAATGCAGGGACGCTTGCAAGCACGGGGCCCGTTGCGCTCCTGAACACGCGCACGAGCAGCGGGGCAAACGCGGCAATCACATAGAGCGATGCGATGGCTGTCAGCATGCCTCACCGGGATGCGTCCATCCGGGATCGGAAGGAATCGTCCCCTGGGGTTCAGGGGCGCGCCGCGCATGGTGGGGCAAGACGCGCGCGAGAGCAACGCCGCATCAACTCAAGCGAATCAACCGCTGTTAAGAATTGTGACCGCTACGAATTGTGCTCGCCGAGCGAACGCGCGCAGGTCGGACACATTTCTGCCTTATGGCCGAGATGTTCCCTCAGCGCTTCCTCGAGGAGTTGCGCGGGCGTCTTCGCCTCATGGCGCGCATGCAGGGCAAGGCGTGCAATGAGATCGAGGTCGAATTCGATCGACAGCGCCAAACGCTGAACCTGCCCCACATCGTGCGAGGCAACGGCCTCAGGCTTGTGCACGTTCCGATCCGGCTCGGCGGGAGGCTTGACTTCGTGCCATTCGGCCGAACCCGAATCGACATGCGGTTCCGGAGCGAGTGTCGGCCGGCGCATGCGCCAGGGCTGCATTTGCGCTCCGCGCGCGCGATGAGGATGTTCCGTTGATTCGTGCGAGTGCGCCGTCGGCGCGTGAGCCGCGTGCAAATGCTGCACCGGTTCATGACGAGCGACGACAATCGGCCCGGCGGTATAGAGATCGAGCGCTTCGGCGGCATAGTACGGCGTTGCCGGCAGCGCCTCGCCTTTGCGCGCGAGCAGACCAGCAGTCAGCGGCGCGTATTTGATTCGCCCGCGCGTGGGCGCGGCGAGCTCGGCAAGCTTGTTGTTTTGATTCGTCATTGCACGGCCCTCCTCCCAAAGCTCTTCATTCGTTGGCCGAGCGCGTTCACCTGGATCGGTGTGGAGCGCAAGATCGAAGTCGTGGCGGCCAATGGCGGCGGCGGGATCGGCTCTGACTTCGCCAGCCGGTCAGCGATATAAGCCCACAGCTCCTTGATCTCGGTTGCCGAGCGGCCCTCGGGATCGGTCTCCATCACCGTGCGCCCATCGAT